>NZ_JBVVAK010000037.1:38342-64206 GCF_055792825.1 Microvirga sp. GN3 | reverse complement strand
GCCTGACCGGCGTGGCAGCGGACCAGCACCACCCGGCGAGCCCTTCCCAGATCAATGGCCCCAAACAGCACCCGCTTGGTATTGCGGCCGGTGATCGGCACGACCGCCTGCGTGCCCTTGAGCGCCCAGGTGGCGCGCAGCGGCGGGAACAGCCGCAACAGCGTCCAGTCGAGGCACAGCAGCCGATCCCCCCTGTGCCAACCCATCTTCAGACGTCGGGTGATCCCCCCTTGTTCTGCGCCAGATGAGCCGCGCGCGCGACATAGACATAGCGTGGCCGCTTCCAGCGATAGCCCGCCTCGTGCAGCCGGCGCCGCAGCGTGCGCGGGCTGACGGCGATGCCCTTCGCGGCCAGGTCGTGCGCCAGCAGCGGCACCGTCCAGCTCGTGGCCTGGTAGCCGCAGCGGCGCGGGTCGCGCGCCAGGGCCGCCGCCAACCGCTGCGGCGTCAGCCTCGGGTGACGGCGGGGACGCCCGCTGCGCGGCCGGTCGCACAGCGCGCTGGCCTCATGCTCGGCCCGGTACTGGGCCAGCCAGCGGTGCACGCTGGAGCGGTCGACGCGGCAGCGGCGGGCCGCCTCGGCCACGGCATGCCCCTCGGCCAGCAGCAACAGCGCCTCAAGCCGGCGATACACCCGCGCGTCACGAGCGGCAGCCAGCGCTACGGTCAGCCGCTTGCGATCCGCCTCATCGAGCCATGTCTCGGGAGAGTGATCATGTCCTCGCATGCTCTCCAGGGAACACCCGCAGCTCTCGCGTTGCAAGACTTATGGCGACCTACTTAGTGGTGCATCCGGCAGGTTGCGGGGTATAATGGCAGCCCCTTCTGACTTGCTGCGGAGGCGACCCATGGCACCGGTCTGCTTACGGGGAATGACTGCTGCTGAGTCTGCGGCGGTCCACAAGCTGGCCCACTCTCGCACGGCTCCAGCCCACCGCGTGCAACGCGCCCAAATCATCTGGCGCGCCAGTCGCGGCGAGAGCGCCTCGGCGATTGCAGCCCGTGTCGGTCTTGATGGTGAGACCGTGCGCAAGCGCATCCGCCGCTTCAATGCTGACGGCTTAGAAGCGCTCAAGGACCGGCATCGCTCGGGTCGCCGGCCGACCTACACGCCGGAGCAAACCGCCACCGTGATTGCGAGTGCGTTGACCAAGCCGCAGACCCTCGGACTGCCGTTCACCTCCTGGACGCTCGACCGGCTAGCTACCTACCTGCATGAGGCGAAGGGCATCGCGATGCAACGCAGCCGGATTGACGAGATCCTGCTCCACGAGGGCCTGTGCTGGCGCAAGCACGAGACCTGGTTCGGCGAGCGGGTAGATCCGGCCTTCGCGGAAAAAAGGGGCGGATCGAAACGCTCTACACCACACCGCCTGCGGGCAGTTGTGTGATCTGTCTCGATGAAATGGGACCGGTGAGCGCCAAGAGTTACGCGGGTCGTGCGCTGGTGCAAACCCGAACGCGACAGGCTGAACGCGCCAAGCAGGAGATTGACTATGGTCGCCGCGCCAAGGGCTATGTCTTTGGCGCGTTTTGTCCGGTCACGGGCGAAGCCTTCACGCATCCCTATTCAGGACGCGGCGGTGCGCATTGGGTCGACTTCCTGGAGCGGGTTGAGACCTGGGTGCCACGCACGACCGAGCGGGTGTACGCGATCCTCGACAATCTGGGCTCGCATCGCACGACGGACGTGCTGCTGTTCCTGCTCGCGCATCCGCGCTGGGAGATGGTGTTCCAGCCCAAGTATGCGGCCTATCTCAATCTGATCGAGCCGTGGTGGAAGATCCTGCGCTCGCTCGCGTTGGCCGGCCAGCGCTTCGAGAGCTGGGACGAGATCACCGAGGCGATCCACGGCTCTACACTCTATTGGAATGCGCATCGCCATCCCTTTGTCTGGGGCAACCGCCGCCGGCATCGACCGCGTCGCCCGCCCAGCATTGCCCTCCTGCCGAGGGCGGCATGACTTACCGGATGCACCACTTAGTAGCGTAGCTTAGGATCGGAATCGGAGCCTCCTCAATACGGAAGCATCCAGCGAAAGAATAGCATACGTCCGCCGAATCCAGAGGCTGCCCCCCGTTAAATGACCGACCAGGATCGGCGACGAAGCAGAGAAAAACTGGCTGACGACTTCGGCCTCGAAGCGCTAAGATACCAGAGAGGATCCGGAGCCATGGACAGCCCGCGCTTACAGATCTTCCGTTTCTTCCGGCAACCTCGTGCCGCCCGAGAACCGAGGAAGCCCGAGGGCGGACTGGAAGACGGTGCTCATGACGGGGCGGCGATCGTGGCTTATGACAAGCGAGTGCAACTCATTGAGCAGATCGAAACTCTGCGTCAGTCTAAGGTGATTTGTTATCTCACAAGCGTGCGGCCGAACATCGGCGCCCAAATCGCGCAGGACGCCGTACGCGTCTTTTTCGACCACCTGCTGCTGCTGCCGGAGCGACCCATCAAGAAACTGGACATCTTCCTCGTCAGCAATGGCGGGGCTGGCATTGTGGCTTGGCGGCTGATTTCGCTCTTCCGTGAATTTGCCGAGCAGGTGAGCGTGATCTTGCCGTACCGGGCATACAGCGCCGCCACCATGATTGCCCTTGGGGCGGACGAGATCGTGATGCACCCGTTTGCGGAGATGGGGCCGATCGATCCTACTGTGTGGAACGAGTTCAACCCGATCGATCCGTTGACCAATCAAAAGCTAGGCATCAGTGTCGAGGACGTCAAAGCCTACATTCACTTCGTCAAGAACACGGTCGGCATCCACCACGAAGACGAGCTCGTCAAGACGATCGAGATCCTGGCCGAGCGGGTGCATCCTCTGGCGCTGGGCAATGTCGAGCGCTTCATCGCCCAGAGTCGGATGATCGGGCGGAAGCTCCTGCTCACCCACATGAACGACGAAGCCAGCAAGCACAAGATCGATGAGATTATCGAGATCCTGGCCTCCAAGCTCTACTTCCACGGGCACCCCATCAATCGGCGTGAGGCGCGTACCGAGCTTGGCCTCAAGGTAGCAGAGAATGTGCCGCCGGTCCTGGAGACGATGATCTGGGATTTATACAAACACTTCGAAGAGGAAATGCAGAACAACGAAATCTTCGATCCAGTGGGCGAAATTCTGAAGTCAGCTGTTCTGCCTGCCCCGGCGACAGGCGAGCCACCTGTGCCGCCCCTCGTGTCGATCGGCACGCACGTGGTCATGGACCTCAAGCTGGCAATGATCGAGAGCGCCCGGCTGTCGAGCAGCTTCTCGATGAGCCACCGCTTCATCGTTGTCGGTCACGGGGCAAGTGGTGAAGCAATGATCAGGGACGATGTGCTGGCGCAACGGTGGGATCATCAACCGGCACCCGTGCAGGTCTCATAGCCTGACCCGTCACCGTTGGTTCGACCGGAAGCTCTCTAACTTTGCTGGCGCGGAAGCGCTGGGGCAGCGCCGTCCCGTCAATCTCGGCCGGCAGCGACCGAAAATGGCCGACCTGGGCCACGGACACAGGAGCAGGAATGGGAGTAGTGTAGCGAGGCTTGATGATCGTTCCCGCTGGCGCGGCCAGGAACCGGTTTGGAGCACTCGTGCTGCTCATCGCACCACCTCAAGGTTTGACGCTTGAGTCTATCTGATGTTGCGGATGATTCAACGAAGGTTTGTGTATCGGAATTGCTTTCAGGCTATTTTTGAGCAATTCGGCGCTGTGTGGCTCAGGGTCGAGGAACAAAGCTGAGCAGTCGCGGCGTCCAGGCTCCACCGCGCGAGCGCGACTCACTGAGAGAACGGGCACGGGTGATCACTGGCTTAACCCATACTACCTCCTGCAGTGTGTCGACTTGGCGACCAACGCGGTAGCCCTCAAGGCAAGCGTAATGCTTTGTTGAGCAGCCCCATCTGCCCGTGCGCGAGACCCTGGCGAAGATCGGCATTCTGCGGGCGACCTTTTACCGGTGGTACGATCTTTATCAGACAGACGACTCTGAGGCCCTAGAGCATTGGACTGAAACGCGGGTTCAAAAGCGCCAGAGGCAGTCCGGATCCCCCGCTCCGGCGCGCCGGGGCCGGCCGCCTGGGCGCAGAAAGCCGGCGCCCTATGAGGCGTTTCTGATCCGCACAGTGGAGGCCCAACCCACCATAACCGTGCCCGAACTCACAGCACAGCTCCTGAAGGAGCATGGGGTCGTTGCGGCTCCGGCTACTCTCTCGCGCTTCCTGTGCCGGCACGGCTTTACCTATAAAAGCCCAGATGGCCGCGGAATGCGCCAGCAGCCATATCGGTTGGTGTTCTTGGACGAGACGTATGTCATACCAAGATGACCCGCCTGCGCGGCCGTAGCCGCAAAGGTCAGCGCTTGCGTGCCGCAGCGCCCTTCGGCCACTGGAAGACCCACACTTTCCTGGCCGCGCTACGTGGTCATGAGCTGAGCGCGCCGTGGATCGTCGATGGCCCGATCACCCGCTCGGCCTTTGACACCTATATCGAGACGCAGCTCGCGCCGACGCTTGCAAAAGGCGACGTGGTGATCCTCGACAATCTCGCCGTTCGTAAGAGCGAGAGGGCCGCGCAGTGCCGGAAGCAAAGGGGAGTCTGATTTCTGTTCCTGCCCGCCTATTCGCCCGATTTGAACCCGATTGAGCAAGCTTTCGCGAAGCTCAAAGCACACCTGCGCAAAGCCGAAGCCCGAACGATCGATGCACTCTGGCGAGCCATCGGTGACATCTGCGACCTCTTCAAGCCGCAGGAGTGCTGGAACTACCTCAGGGTCGCCGCCCTCAGCCCAAGCAGATCTGGAACCGCATCTCGGATGTCGTGCGCGAGCAGATCATCCAGCTGGCGCTAGACGAGCCCCCGCTGTCACCGCGGGAGCTGGCAGTGCGCCTCACCGACACGCGCAGCTTTGTCTCCGAAGCTTCTGTCTACAGCCTTCTCAAGGTACAGAGCCTGATTGCCGGCCCGGCATCCATCGTGATGAAGGCAGCCGATGAGTTCAAGGACAAGACCTCCGCGCCCAAACAACTCTGGCAGACATAAAAGCCATACATCAGGGAGGACCACTTCTCAGGCGACAGGCCATCGATCAATTCGCAAGAAAAAGCATCCGCATGGCTCTCCCGACGAGGACCTTTCTGTCCGCCCGAAGCCGAACACGGTCAGCACCACGGGATCCAACGTCCAAGAGCTTGAGGGGGCGGTGCGCCGGTGTCTTTACCCGGCCAGTCTTCGGGCTTGGGTCGACATTGCTCAGTTGGAATAACAGGAGCCTGGGTGGTTTTCGGAGGCCCTACAAACACAATAAGGAGAACAATGCCGGCCACCAGCGCTACGCCAATAGCCCAGAGCCTCCGCTTCGGCACCCTTGCTGGCTGGATAAGCTCACGGTGCGCATCAACACTTGGCTGATGCATACTCTTTTGTTTTGACTCAGCATCGAGACCACTTTTCTCCGCGCGCACTGGACGACTCGGTCGATCGATTGGTTCCAGGTTGCTTTCGGATTGGGTTAGTGCCGTATTTCGCGAATGAAGGAGTTCACTTTCAGGAGCACCACGGCCTGGCGCTTGTGCGCTTCCCGATCCTCGCTGGGAAGGTTCGGGAACCGGTAAGCCCAGCGCCAAAGCCCATGAGTCCACTGCCCACTGGGCAGCATCCTCAGCCAAGCCTAAGTGGTCTCGCAATCGCTCAATCAGACGTGCATGGACCAAAGCTATCGGAATGCCGGCGCGTGAATCTGTGAGGTCGAGTGCCACCCCCTCCCGAAGTGCCATGACGAGCAGGTTGACCTCGCGCTTGTGAGGGCCACAGACATCCCTTAAAAACGCCTCGCAGCGCCGAGGATCGTCGCACAGCGAGCGGCCATGCGCCGCAATCAGCTCGCTTAGTTTTCGTCGCGGTAACTCATCCATGGCTTCCTCCAAGACCAAGTGCTAACCGGTTCCGCCACGCCGGCTGACCACGCCTATAGACGTATTTCTCCCTCGGTCTTGCCGAACTGAACTTTCGTCCCGTGTGCCAATGTCACGCTCCGTCCCGGCACAATCTCGGCACAGGCACCATTAGCAGTGGTGCAAGTCCATTGGTTATCCGACAGGTTCTTGAGGCCCCAGATGCCGGGCTTGGTCGGATGCCGAACGACCGCCGCAACCGGCTCGGAAAAATCATACATCCTGGCACCATCGATGTGGTGCGGATAAAGCTTGGTATCCTGATTCAGCGCAACCAAGACATCCTTTCCGATCCGCATACGAAGAGGAACCTGCAGCGCCTTGCGACAGGACCAACATACGCCCGGCGCGCCATCAGACGACCCCATCGCATCGTAGAAGTTCTCTGCAGAGCAATCTTGGCAATAGATGATGATGTCGCGCAAGCGTATCATGGCCGCCCGCCACTGACTCTCCCGGATACGCCCATTTCGCGGATCACGGATCCCATCCGTGAACGCTGCTGTGAATAGATCCCGTATGAACCTGGGATAAATCGGCCAGAACGCAAGTACATTATCCTGTTCTCTGGGAACTGGTCTGTTGGATGTGTCCTTCGGATCGAAGATGAACAGAGCGTCTGTCCCATAAAGCTTGGTCATTGCCGGCAAATCCAGGCACCTGATGGCCCGCTCCTGCTTGCCTTCTAGGGGATGATGAACCATCAGCATGTAAAAGAGCAGGGTCGCCAATGAATAAAGATCGGTCTGGATGCTTGGAAGCGCTTCTCGGCGAACTATTTCCGGAGCCATGAAGCGCGGCGTGCCCAACACCCCCTTCCGGGTCGATCCGTTCACGGTAACGTTGTCATTGTCGCAGATTAGGACATCGCCATTGTGCGGGTCAAAGAATACGTTTCCGAACGAAATATCACGGTAGCAGAGTCCTTGGGAGTGAAGCTGCAAGTAACAGTCCGCGAGGTGCAAAGCCGCGGTGATCAGAGCGCGGAAGCTCGGTTCTGCGCGCCGCGTCACCAGATCGACGATGCTTCTGTAGCGGGGTTCCCGAAGAGGCATGACGTATCCGAACCCAGGCACCTCCCTGGTAAAGGCCAGATCCATCGGCCAGAGAAAAGACGGGTTGGGTGCTCCGCGCTTGACGATCGTCTCTAAATTGGCGCGTTGCTCGGCCGTCGCAGCCGTCGGGAAATACCATTTTAGTGCCACCGGATAACCGGCAAGAATTGCTCGGTAGACTTCTCCCTGACTGCCGGCACCGAGACGCTCTTGCACCTCGCAAACCAGTCCCGACGGCTCAGTGCGAATCGTCTGCCCAATTTGAAGAAGTTGATCCGTGGCGGCTCGCATGTTCATCGCCTGTGGTTGTCGAGAGAGCTTGGCCAGGAAATCCCCAGCTCCGGCCGACAGATCATCGCGAGGGTGATGTCATCGCCGCTGCCGGCAGCGGACGTTTCGGACAGCCACGCCGCCAGGTTGTCCTTCACCGTATCCAAGCCTGTGGAGCACACAATCTGCAGCAAGTCCGTGCCGACCTTCAGGAAGTGGCCATCCTCTCCGAACGAATTGGCATAGCCGTCCGATGACAGGAGAATGAGTGCTGGAGGCGACTGCGCCAGTGGGCGGTATTGGACTCGTGTGGCATCCCACGCGCTCTCCGAGCACAGCGATGTCGTCTGATTTGCGAACAATTGCTCGTCCCTGGGCAGTGGCCTCGTGACCTCACCGTCGTCGCTGACGACGAGAATGTCCCCATCACCCAACTGCAGGAAGAGAACATAACCCTCCGCTATCAGGGTTGCCAACAAAGTGGCTCCGTATGCGACGAAAGGATTCAATTCGACTGCGTGCCGCGCTCCTCGGCCAGATTCGGACTCGAGCGTGCCAAGTTCCTCGGATGAAAACTCTGCAGTCGCCAGCGCCTGTTCTACCGCGTCCCGCCACGTGCGGATCAAGAACTCCGGCAGCCTCTCCCAATTGCGCCGCACATCCTCCGGTGAGCTATCGGCCGGAAGTGCTTCAGCGAATTCCATCATCAGTCGCGTCGCAACCTCAACTGCGAGGCCGGCTCCGACATCGCTGCGAAAGCACATCGTGCTGCCGTGGCCATCAGACACCGCGACCACCAAGGGCAGGCCTCCGGCCAAACCTGTGCGCCAGGCGACCGCGTCCTGATTGGGCCGCTTAGTGCGCTCGTGGATGGTACCCTTGACACTGGCGGAAATGATTTGCCAGTTCGCTGTGGCGGTCGAAGCACAGGGTTCGGTCAGCATATCCGGGCTCGGGGTTGTGTCGGGCGGCTCGGATCACTTGGAACAACGCAAGCAGCAGTGCCGCGCTAACACGTCTACCAAACGGTCTGGTCGATGCCCGGTCCTGCTTGCGGCTGGGCCGGGATGGTTACATTTCCGCTCGGCGCGACGCCGGGAACCTGGCTCGCAGGCTGCGATGCGGATCTGAGGATGGCTGTCGAAACCCATCTGATGTGATGGACTAATGCCTCCGGATTGTTCGCCTGCAGCGGTTTCAGGTCCGGATTGGCGATGAATTTTGTCAGCACGTCATGATCGGCATCGCTCCCAATCGCGACAGCCGCGCGCACCGCCTTTCTGCCCCATGGCAGGTTCATCAGCGTGGAGAACCCCCCATTGAAGTCATCGGTCGGCTGACCATCGGAGATGAGCACCAGCACGGGCGGTAGAGCGCGATCCGTCATTGGCGGCGCCTTGAGTTGTTCGGCCAGTAGCAAGAGTGCCTCGCCCATGGCAGTCGTCCCCTCTGCGTTCAGATCGCTCCATGTGAAATCGCTGATCGGCGTCGGGTTGGCTACATGCCACTGCGCGTGGTCGGAGAACTTGATGGCCCGCACCAATACCTGTGCGTGGGGGTTGTCGCTCGCAATGTTGCGCATGTGCGGGATGGCTTCCCAAATGGCATTGTTCAAGGCCTGTATCTTGCCATCGACCGCCATCGAGCCGGAGCAATCGCACAACCAGATGAAATGTAACGGCCGCCTTGCCAGCGGACCGCCGGGTCGAACGGGTCGTTCATTCATGGTGGGTTCCTCCGCTAAACACGCACCGGGCTAAACCGGCAACGCCTAGCCCGGGCGACGTGCTCGTCCGGGGCTGCTGGTGAATGGCATCTTCAATGCATCCGAGTGGTCACCTCTCCCTGCGCACTGCCGAAATCGATCTTGGTCCTGGTTGCCAGCCTGATGCTCCGACCTGGCTCGATCGTCCTCCGCTCCCCTTGTGGCGTCGACACGGACCAAGCGCGATCAGTGAGGTTCTTCAGACCGAGCACGGACGGATCGTCAGGATTGGGCACGACTTCGGCGAAGACTCCGCCCCCTCCCAAGCCGAAATCCTGTGAGTGCAAGCGCGTACCCTGACCGAGGTCCAACAACAGACCTGATGACAGCTTGAGCTGAAAGCGGCCGGAGCTCGTCGCTTGAGGCTCGGCAGAATACGCAATTGCCGAGGAGAGCAGCCTGAGGTAGGTGGTGCCGTCCAATGATTTCAGAGTGGCCGTCGGATTGGCGCTCGCCAAGCCCGAATAGTTGATAACCCACAAAGGGCCATTCCCGCGAACCGCCACAAGATGGTTGGCCGCGGTGACTTCCCCGTCCGCCATCACGACGGATTCATGCGCCACCGCCGGCAGCGGCATCATCCAATAGGCTGCTATCCGCAGGAGAGGATCCGTCGGCGTCCATTCGGCTCCTTCCTGTTTGATCAATTGCGTCGCGATCAGCTCCGCCACTCCTGCCTGCAAAGCTTCTGCTCTTGGAAGCGTGGAAAGTGGTGCCAGAATCCGCAGCAGCGTGACCGTCCAGCGGGCATCGTGGTGGGCAAGGCCCAAGTCAATCTGCTCGCGCAACTGCGACACATCCCAACGACGATCTAGCTCGATTTTCCTTTGCAGCAAGCAGGTCAGCAAGGCTGAACGTATCAAATCGACCGCGGCCATCAGCGCCATCAGACCAGCTGGGCTCAAGGTCGCGGAAAAAGGATCCGGGGCAACCGGCATGTCCACCATTAAAGTCTGGCGGGCGTCTTGGACGATAGAGTCGGGCGTCCAAGGAAACGAGATGCGGACCTGTTCGCCTTCCTGCCAGCAGCCGACCAGTCCGTTGCCCCGCTGTGCGGCGACCTGGTAGTAAAAGGAAACCTTGCTTGCCGCGGGCGTCGGCATGATGACCTGGATGAAATGATCCGGAGCCGCCAGGGTAGCGAGGGCCGATTGCCAGCCATCCCGCATGAACTCGGGTCGTTGCAGCGGCTGCGGCGCTACGTTGCGGAGATCGGCGAGCGGCGACTGAACGGAAGTCTCAAGCCTCATCGTGTCAACAACGGCGCGTAATTCGCCAGTCGTTAGAAGCAAGTTGTGTTGTGGTTCCATGGGATCACCTGTCACCAAGCAGCTCCTGTGGCTGCCAAGAAAGAAACTTGACCGTAAAGTGGGCCTCAGGGCATGCGCTCCTCAACGTCGATGACCTCGCCTTCGAAAGTTATGAGATCAGGCAGAACGTGGATCGATTTCACACTGTTTATGAAGTATCTTGGGTTTGGGAACTCTTTCTCCGGCGGGAACAGTTTCTGTAGAATATGGTATGAGTTTTCCGCGGAGAATCGGTTTAAGAGGCTTGGGTGATCGGTAACCAGACTCTTGAGAGGAGGCCATCTGAGTTTCCGTAGGTCCAGATCTATTTCCGTTGGATCCATCCCGAACCGAATGTCTTCGTCGATGGCCTCTTCATAATAGGGCTGCACTTGTTCCGCGAATTCGTCACTAGACACTAACAAACGGTAAGGCTTAACCCTGTAGTCGAACGAGCTGCCGCCGTATCGCCACTCGCGAAAGTATACTGACTCTATGTCGACGCTGACGTTCCCGACCTGGACCTGCATCCGGTTTTCTCCTGGCTTGAGCCTTCCTCAGATCTAGAAAGCCTCCCAAAGTAGTGCACTGCCGATTAACGACGGCGTCATGCGCTAATCTTCGTACCGTGCTACGTGCTCAATCCTCGTTCCATCTGGCTTTACTTCGACAATTGAACCATCCCTACCGTACTTGACGTAACCAGATGGCTCGATTGCCTCGCCAGCTCGCGGATCCAGAGGTCCTCTGAATCCTCGACGCATAAAAAATTCCTCGGCGCTCTTTATCTCTGGAATATTTCTCGTTTTATTCCCTGGAACGATATCAATATTATCCTCTATCGTTACACCATCAGCACCTTTCGCCTTCTTAATTTGGGCAGCCACTTTCTTTGCTTGCTGGGTCGACAATCCATTGTAGCCGACATCTAAATCGCTTTCCGTCTTATGGTTTCCCCGCACCCTGCTTCCTCCAACGACGATCTCGGAGCCGCGCCCCAACGCGCCCTTTGCAAGAGCCCCAGCCTGGGCCTTGTTCAGGCCAAATCGCGGGTCGTTGTGAAGGTGTGTCGCCGCATTGTTGATGACTTTCTCAGACGCAGGACGTGCCTTTTGGGGCATCTTCTCGGCTGGTAGTGGCGGCTCCTCGGGCGCGGCGGTCGCGCTTGGCCCACCTGCCGGGGGCGACGGCTCCTCGGGCGCGGCGGTCGCGCTTGGCCCACCTGCCGGGGGCGACGGCTCCTCGGGCGCGGCGGTCGCGCTTGGCCCACCTGCCGGGGGCGAGGCAAAGCCTCGAAAGATGGTGCCGCCTTTAGCCCAATAATTGGCCCACGCCTTGGCCGGATCGACCATGCCGCCGAGCGCGCCACCCAAGCCGCTCCAGAGCGCATTCGCCTTGATGTCCTCTGGTTTGGCTCCCAACCACCACGATTGGAAAGCACCTATACCCCCAGCGATCGCACCGCCGACCGCGGCACCTGAGAGTCCCCCCGCTGGAAGTTGGAGCTTGTTGCCCAGGGCACCAAAAAGAGCCGCCCAACCCGCGCCAACTGTCGTGCCGAGAGCAGCATTTGCGACCATCGCGACCGGCTTTTGGTCGAAATTCAGCGTGCCTAACGCACCGAATATGCCACCAGCAAGAACCCCGCTGTGCCAGCCGAACTTTGGTAGTAGCAGAATGGCAGTGGCCGCCTGTCCGAGGCCTGCGAGAAATTGAAGCGGGGGAAGTACAAGGTCGATTCGTTCGACCTTTTGTGTCGACTCGGCCGACTCCTTGGCGCCATCGCTGCGGTTTGTCATCGCTTTGACGAGACCGCGCAACGTGTTCAGGTCGGCATCGCTCGGATCCGTCAGGTCGATCCTACCCAAAATCCGGTCTATGATCGGCACGTCAGTCGGGGGCACTTGGCCCCTCAATCCAATGAGCGATGTGGCTATGCGCAGAGCTTCTTCGATCCGCTTCTGCTTGTTGATGTCCTCAGTGCTCGGTTCCAAGGGGATATCGCCGTCTTCTCCCGGCAGCTTCGCGCCATCCCGCGAAAGGTCGATGGGCTCGATCCGCACGGGCTCATCGGCTCCGGGATCAGACTGATCTTCCGGGACAGTGATGGGGCCCCGCCCGCGGCCCTCGACCGCAGGTTCTCCGGTACCGGCACTGATGACAGTCCCAGCGGCACCACCAAGACCAGCAGCGCCCCCCGGCGCCATTGAATTGACGGCGACACCGACCGGGTCCGATGCCGGCCGCCCGAGTTGATTATTCGGCGCCCCCGGCCAATCGAACGGGACCGGCTCGTGGCAGCCGGGCGTTATTCCCCTAACGCAGTGATCAGCGAGCGCCGTGAGCGGGTGGAGCAGATCGGAAAGAATTTGCCCGAGCATTGTGGCGAGGCTGATAAGGATCAGTGGCATGGTCGTGCTGGCTCCGCGCTTGCGCATCACGAAGGCCACCACGATGCAGCTGCCGGCCAACACGAACTTCGTTCTGGAATCGGCGATCAAGCCGCCGATACCAAGCGCGCACGCGCTCCCGACAATTCCCACCAGCATGCCGACGGAGCCTTCGACGCGCTGTCCCTTGGTGGGCGCAAGAGACTGCACGATACTCGACCATAGGCTTAAGAGCAGAGCCGCGATTACGCGTCCAAAAATGGAAGGAACAGCGGAGAGAAAGCCCAAGGCGAGCGCAGCACCGAGCCAGGGCGAAATGAATTGCGCGGCAAAGAAGCTGATCCCCGCCCCCCAGAGTAGATGAACCCACGCCGCGCCGTCTTGTTGAAATAACAGGGCAATGGTCTTGGGCGCGCCGCGCACGGCTTGCCAAAAGCGCTCCTTGCCTACCGCGCGCCGGTAGCCGATCAGCGCGAAGACTACCGTGCTTAGGATGCCGGTAAAGAGCGAGCTCTTGAGCAGACTCCCCACGCCGCTCTGCGAGCCGTCGAACCCGCCGTTGAACAGCCACATCGACATTGCAAAGTTGAGGCAATAGCCGAAGAGCGCGCTGAGGATCGCCGACTGCACGACGGTGCCGCTATTATCCCTGAGCCACTGTTTGACCCGACCCCAGAATTGTGCCGGTTCGCCGAGTTTGGTGCCCTGCCCTTGTGTGGCTGTGGCGGGCATGGCGCGCCTCCCCTGCCTAATGGCAGCTAACGAATGTCAGCAACGAAATGTTGATCCCGGCTTTGCTGGCTTTTGCAGAATCGCCGAGCTCTTCAGCTAGCTCTTGCACCGCAAAGAGGGGCATGGAGCGCCTTACCCCGCCGGAGCATTGCCTACGCCCTACGTCCCCCAACCGGTTCATAGGGTGGGGCGGAACTCTGCTATCCTACACCTTTCCGTGGTGCGGCGCCACCTGAATGGCCCTCAATACGCCCGACGGAAGGTGAAGCTGCGCTACGGAGGCCTTGTGTTTGGGTCGTCCTCGACCAAGCGCGAAGCCGATGACGCGCTGCTCGATATGGCGGCGCGCAGGGCAACCGGCTGTGGCTCGTGCTCGCCTGCGGCGCTTCGTATTAAGAGCTCGCTCGAATTCATCGAAGGGAACGGTCAGCGCGGTGCGTCCCACTTGATCCGCAATCTCGAACGCTATGCGGCCACGTTCATGCAGGGGCATGATCTTCCCAGAGTTCCGCAATCACTATCGGACTGTGGGCAGAAAGCGTGAACGCAAGCCACCTCAGCCGCTGGGGCATCGTCAACATAAGCAGGTTAGAGCAATTTGGGTGCGTCACGCTCGCCTTTAAGCCATTGAAAGTATCTGATCCGCCTCAGGACAAAAACCCATATGAAACGGGTAAAAGTCATTAATTTGACGATGTAGGTCCTCTGCCCGTCTTCAACTCACTACTGAAGCTGTGCGAGATCATCGGTCTTAACATAGCCGATGAAGCGCTCGCTCCTGGTTACCCCAGCAAGATCTCCAAGCTGCTGCGTGATCCGAACCAAAAATCTTGCCGAAAGAATTTCGGACGACGAGAGGAGTGATCCTTGCGCGTCCGCGACCTGTGTCTGCCTAGTGACGACGTGCGTTGGCTGGATTGGAATAAATGCATCATCCACGTTTGGTAACCACGGCCTTCCGGCTATCTCGAAAGTACTGGCGATCCCGGGAAGACTCGAACTTCCGACCTTCGGTTTAGGAAACTGTCGCTCCGACACTCATGATATTGGTGCAGCATCTCTAGGGATACAGTTCCGACAGGAAAGCGTCCTCACGACCGCTGCTACAGCGGTGTCCTCTGCCTTTCAGACAGTCAGGACTCTGTCACCAAAACTAACTCATGAGATCTAGTGGTAGCTATAGGGTTGCTAGGCCTTGTCAGAGCCTGTCCAATTCCAGCTAAGACCTTGAAATTGGTGGCGTGCAAGGATTCGAACCTTGGACCCGCTGATTAAGAGGCAGCCGCTCTACCAACCGAGCTGTTATCAGTCGCCGGAACGACGCCTGCGGAAGCGAGATCCTCTACTGCGGGCAGCGCGTAACAAACCGAGCGCTCCCTGTTCATCCCATCTGATACGGGTTTTGGACCGATGCACCACCGACTGCGATACGGCTCGGTGATAGCTGCTGTCGTCCGTTGTCAGGATGCACTTCTCAAGCGCAATATCGTCGGGTTCAGTATCCCCTACCCTCTGCTCCTCCGGTGCGCGATCGGTCGGACTTCGACCGGTCGATGCCAACGACCCGTTCCCGCGGTGCCGCGTTCCCGATGGCTATATGGCTAAATTACCAGCTCAGCGCGCAGTACTCGGCAGCGCCTACTACAAGCACCCATTTTTGGTGGAGGCCGAGGGCTTTGAACCAACACACGATAAACAGCCGTTCAACACAAGTGGCTATTAGTTCTGCAAATGGGCTGTTTGTTACCCCTGGCGTTACCCGAGACCATATTTTCGGGTAACGTCCCCTCGAACCTGCAGGGGCTAAGTCGTTGCAATCTAAGTGGTACAGCCGCCCCGGCTCGAACGGGGGACCCCCAGATCCACAATCTGGTGCTCTAACCAACTGAGCTACGGCTGCACGTGAGGCAGGGTGTAATCGTCCGGGCGAGCAATTTCAAGTCCTGTTCGAGATCCTATCGCTCGAAATGAAAACGGCGGGCTGGAGCGCCCGCCGTCTCGAATGGTCAAGCTTTGGAAGGCTTATTCAGCCGTGGCGCCGGCGGCCTTGAGGACCGGGGTCCAGCGGGCCACCTCGCTCTCAACGAGCTTCTGGAGGGCCTCCGGGGTCTTTTCGGCCGCGGTCGGGATCACGCCGCCGAGGTCGAGGAGGCGCTTCTTGGTGTTCTCGTCGTCGAGGGACTTGATGAGCGCGTCGCTGAGCTTCTTGACCACGTCCGGCGGGGTGCCCTTGGGCGCGAAGACCGCGTTCCAGGCGCTGACCTCATAGCCGTCGAGGCCGGCTTCCTTGGTGGTCGGCACATTCGGCAGGACCGGGGAGCGCTCGGGCGTCGCGATGGCGAAGGCCTTGATGTTGTTGCCCTGGATCTGCGGCGCCACGTTGACGATCTGGTCGGTCATGAAATCGACCGTGTTGCCCATGAGGTCATTCAGGGCCGGGCCCGTGCCGCGATAGGCGACCATGGTCGGCTTCACCTTGACCACGGAGTTGAAGAAGATGCCCGTCGAGTGGGAAACGGAGCCCACGCCCGCATGGGCCATGTTCACCTTCTCGCCATTGGTCTTCAGGTAGTCGAGGAAGCCTTTCAGGTCATTGGCCGGAAAGTCCTTCCTGGCCACGATCACGATTGGCGTGCCGGCGGCGAGACCGATGGGAGCGAAGTCCTTGGTCGGGTCGTATTTGAGGTTCGGGTAGAGGGCAGGCGCGGCGCCGTGAGTGCCCATGTGACCCATCATGATGGTGTAGCCATCGGGCTGCGATTGCGCCGCACGGGTGATGCCCGTGGTGCCGCCGGCGCCCGCCACGTTCTCGATCACGATCTGCTGGCCGAGGGTGCGGCTCATGTGGTCGGTGACGATGCGGGCGATCACATCCGTCGGGCCGCCGGCCGCGAAGGGCACGATCATGGTGATCGGGCGGGTGGGGTATCCTTGGGCCTGCGCGCCCGTTGCAGCCAAGCCGGCGACAGCGGCAAGGGCCAATGCAACTTTCTTCATCAGTTTCCTCCCTGGAAAGTAATGGCCTTACATGTGGGCAAGGCTGTATCGAAGGCAAGCTACTCCGTGAACACCTCGTCCCTTCCCTTGCGGATGGAGGGCAGCAGGGCGATCACAAGTAGGATAGCGGCGACCGCAAGCAGGCCGGCGCTGATCGGACGCTCGATGAAGGTCTCCAGCGAGCCGCGCGAGATGATGAGCGCACGACGCAGGTTCTCCTCCATCAGCTTGCCGAGCACGAAGCCGAGCAGCATCGGGGCGGGCTCGAAGCCGAACTTGATCAGCACGTAGCCCACGAAGCCGAACAGGCCGATGAACATCACGTCGGTGGGCAGCGAGTTGATCGAGTAGATGCCGATGCAGCAGAACATCAGGATCGCCGGGAACATCAGCCGGTACGGCACCTTGAGCAGCCGCACCCACATGCCGACGAGCGGCAGGTTGATGACGAGCAGCATCAGGTTGCCGACCCACATGGAGGCGATCATGCCCCAGAACAGGGTCGGGTTCTTGGTCATCACCTGCGGGCCGGGAATGATGCCGTGGATGGTCATGGCGCCGACCATCAGGGCCATCACCGCATTCGGCGGAATGCCGAGCGTCAGCAGGGGAATGAACGAGGTCTGGGCACCGGCGTTGTTGGCCGATTCCGGTCCCGCCACGCCCTCAATGGCGCCGCGGCCGAAGCGGCGCGGATCCTTGGCGAGCTTCTTCTCCAGCGTATAGGCCGCAAACGGCCCAAGCACCGCGCCGTTGCCGGGCAGAATGCCGAGGATGGCGCCGATGAAAGTGCCGCGCAGCACCGGCTTGTAGGCCTGCTTGAAGTCTTCCTTGTTCGGCAGCAGGCGGCCGATGGCTTGGCGTACCACGTCCCGGTGCTCGGTATGGTCGAGATTGCGCATGATCTCGGCGATGCCGAAAATGCCCATGGCGAGCACGGCGAAATCGATGCCGTCGGCCAGGAACGGCAGGCCGAAGGTCATGCGCTCCTCGCCGGTCTCAAGATCGGTACCGACGGTGGAGAGCAGCACGCCGACCAGAATCATGGCGATGGCCTTCAGGATCGAGCCGCGGGCCAGCACCACCGCAAACACCAGGCCCATGACCATGAGCGAGAAGTACTCGGTCGGGCCGAAGATCAGGGCAAGGCCGGTGAGCGGAGCGCCGAGTGCCGCGATGACCAGGGTCGCCACCGTGCCGGCGAAGAACGAGCCGATGGCCGCGATGCCGAGCGCCACGCCGGCGCGGCCCTGGCGGGCCATCTGGTGGCCGTCGAGCGCGGTGACCACGGAGGTGGCTTCGCCGGGAATGTTGACCAGGATCGCCGTGGTCGAGCCGCCATACTGGGCGCCGTAATAGATGCCGGCCAGCATGATCAGCGCGCCGACCGGATCGAGCCCGAAGGTGATCGGCAGCAGCATGGCGATGGTGGCGATGGGGCCGACGCCGGGCAGCACGCCGATCAGGGTGCCGACGAGGCAGCCCAGGAAGGCGAGGCCCAGGTTCTGGAGTGACAGCGCGACGCCGAAGCCAAGGCTGAGATTGGAGACGAGATCGCCCATCAGATCCTCCCGTTATGGCCGGCCACATCGACCGAAGCTTGGCGCCGGCCGCGCGTGGCAACGAACACGACAACGGCCGCCGCAGCCATGATCGCGGCGGTGGCCCGCAGCACCGCCTTCTGCGACCAGTCGGCGGGGAAGAGTCCTGTCAGCGCCTGCGGGAAGACGGGAATCGGCAGGTTCAACAGGTCGCCGAACAACACCATGCAGAAGGGGGTCAGGCTGAGCGCCAGGATGAGGAGATCGCGCAGCCGCGCCTCAGGCGTGGCGAAGCCGCCGAGGATGATGGCGAGCGGACCGGCGACCAGCAAACCGAGACCGGGAATGACCAGGGATCCGAAGGAATAGCCGCGAATGGTCAAGGCAAAGGCCAGGATGGCGCCGATGACGAAGACCGGCCCGCGCAGGCTCCAGCGCTCGAGAAGATCGCCGTCCTTGAGGAAAGCTGTGACAACCAGGGCCAGACCCGACAGCCCGACCCCGATGGCGAGCCAGCGCGGCAGCATGGCAGGCCCCATGGCGTTGAGCGTGCCCTGGTCGAGATCCCGCGTCAGCCAGAGTGCGAGAGCCGCAAGCGCAATCAGAAGCAGGCCACCCGCCAAGCTTTGCGGGGCACGCACCGGGCCGCGGTGCCGCGGAGGCTCTGAGCCTTCGTGAAGAACAGACATGGACGACCTCCCGGCGAGCGCATCCCGCGCCCAAGGTTGTTGAGACCGATATGGCCCAAGGCTGCGGCCTGGATCAAGCTTCCGTTTTCTTGAAGCGAAGGCTTCTCAACAGAACCTCTTCGAATGAAGAGGCTAAGGAGGGCCGTCTATTAAACTATAGGACAGTGGCATGAGCCGCGTGGGAGATCACTTGATCCTCTGCCGCATCTTGTCTAGATGGACCTCTGTAGCCAGGCCGGGCCCCTCTGGTCGCTCATCAATATGAGCGGCGATGTCGGACTGGATGAAAACCAGGGCGGCCTGGGTTCGTTCAAAAAGACGGTTTTGCCTGCATTTCGGCTCCCGGTCCGAGGAATTCCGGACCAGGCCGGTGCCAGATGCGTCTTTTTGAGCGTTTCGCATGCGCTGCCCCAACCCGACAGTATGAGGCACCGCATGTTTGAACTTTCGCAGTTTTTCGGACCCGAGGTCGTCGCCTTCCTGATGGTCGTCGGCATCGACCTCGCGCTTGCCGGCGACAATGCCATCGTCATCGGCCTGGCAGCCGCCGGGCTTCCCAAGGAACAGCGCAACAAGGCGATCCTGCTCGGCGTTCTCGCCGCCACGGTCCTGCGTATCATTTTCGCGCTGATCACGACCCAGCTTCTCCAGATCGTGGGCCTTCTCCTCGCCGGTGGGATCCTGCTGCTGTGGGTCTGCTGGAAGATGTGGCGCGAGCTGCGCACGACCCATGAACAGGAAGAAGCGGCTGAAGAAGCTCTTGAGGGCAAAGACCTCGATAACGACGGGATCATTGCCGGTGGCGTGCCGCGCAAGACCTTCTCGCAGGCCGCCTGGCAGATCATCATCGCCGACGTGTCGATGTCGCTCGACAACGTGCTCGCGGTCGCGGGCGCAGCACGCGAGCATCCCTACATTCTCGCCTTCGGCCTGCTTCTGTCGATTGCCCTCATGGGTGTTGCGGCCTCGTATATCGCCCGCCTGCTCCAGCGCTACCGCTGGATCGCCTATGTGGGCTTGGCGATCATCCTCTACGTATCGCTCAAGATGATCTACGAGGGCTTCCTCGAGATTTATCCGATGGTCAACGGCACCGTCGGTTAACAACCGTACGTCTGTTCACCGACGCATCACTAATCTCCAATTGACGGCGGAGATGCGGGAAGGCAGAGAGCGTGTCGCTCATGTCCCCCGCTCTCCGCCCTCATTTTTCCACTGCTGGACTTCGGCACGTTGCTCGCGCCGCCCTGCCGGCCTTTCCCGGCTTCATCATGTTTGCCGTGGCCTTCGGCACGGCGGCGGCCCAGAAGGGTCTGTCGCTTGGTGAAACCTTAGGTCTCTCCGCCTTTGTCTATGCCGGCGCCTCCCAGATGGTCGGGCTCGAGATCTGGCAGCAGGTCTGGACGCCTTCGACGATCCTCACGATCATGACCGTCACGGCCGTCGTGAATGCGCGTATGATCCTTTTGGGCGCGACCCTTCAGCCCTGGCTCAAGGATGAGCCGCTCGCCCGCACTGCCCTCAATCTTTTCCTCATCACCGAAGCAGGTTGGCTTGTCAGCACCCGCTACCACAGCGAGGGCGGGCGCGATGTCGGCGTGCTCTTAGGCTGCGGGATTATCCTCTGGCTGGTCTGGCTCATCGCAACGCTCACCGGCTTCTTCGCAGGCGCCCTCGTGCCGGAGCCGAGGCGCTTCGGCCTCGATCTCGTCATGCCGATCTTCTTCGGCGTCATGCTCGTGCCTTTGTGGAAGGGTGCGAAACCTGCCCTGCCCTGGCTCGTGGCGGGTCTCGTGTCGCTCATCGTTCACGCCCTCGTACCTGGCTATGTCTTCATCATCGCCGGAGCGCTCGCCGGCGTCGCGGCCGGGATGCTGATCGAATGAATACGCTCGGCACTATTATCGCGAGCCCATGGGGTTCCGTTCTCGCCATCGCGGCCATGACTTTGGTGACGTTCCTGTGCCGCATCGCCGGCGTCGTGGTCATGAGCCGGGTGCGCCTCACACCACGCATCGAGCGGGGCCTTCGTGCCCTCCCCGGTTCCATCATCCTGGCGACGATCCTGCCGGTGGTGATCGACAACGGATGGCCTGCGATCATTGCCCTGACGGCAGCCATCGTGGCCATGGCCGTGACGCGGATCGACATCGTCGGCCTGCTTGCGGGACTAGGCACCCTCTCCATGATCCGGGCTCTTCTGTGAGCCCTGCTTGAGCCGCAGGCGAATGCGGTACATCAGGCCGTCGCGGATATTGCGATAGGCATCGAGCACCTGCTCGCGCGAGCCCTGCGTGATCGTCGGATCCGGTGTCGGCCAGTATTCGATCTCGGCGGCGATGGTCCGGGTCAGCTCCAGCGCTGCGTGATGCGCCTCCGGCGAGAGGGAGATGATGAGGTCGAAATTGAGCCCCTCCCATTCCTCCAGTTCCTGGAGCGTGCGCGGCTTGTGCTTGGAGCCGTCGATACCGGCCTCGGACAGGATCGATGCCGTGAAGGCGTCCGCGTCGCTTTTTCGGACACCGGCTGATTGCACATAGATCGACTTGCCGAAGTAATGCCGCGCAATGGCTTCGGCCATCGCAGAGCGCACCGCGTTCATGGCGCAGACGAACAGAACCGAATGGATCCGTTTCGAGCGGGGCTCGTCCAAGCGTCAGCCCTTCCAGTGAAGCGCAAAGATCAACGTGAAGATGCGGCGTGCCGTATCGAAATCGAGGATCAGCTTGTCCTCCAGGCGTTTCATCAGGAGTTCGGCCGCTTCGTTGTGCAAGCCTCGCCGCCCCATGTCGATGGCTTCGATCTGCGCCGGCGAGGCCGAGCGGATGGCCTGATAATAGCTGTCGCAGATCATCTCGTAGTCGCGGATGGCCTTGCGGAACGGCGTCAGCGACAGGTGATGCGAGACGAGATGTGTGCCATCCTGGGCCGTGACCTCGAAACAGAGCTTCTTCTCGATGAGCGAGATGCGCAACGCATAGGGCCCGCCATCGTAATTCGGCAGGGCGAAGGTGTTCTCTTCGAGGATGTCGTAGATGGCGATGGCCCGCTCATGCTCCTGATCGGGATTGCCGCGGCCGATAGAGGCCTCGTCGAGCGTGACGGCAACCAGCCGGGTCCGCCCCTTTGCTTCGCTCGCCATCCCCCCTCCGATGCTCCTTCTTTGATGAGCGCATCGTTGAGCGCGAAAAACCGGAACCACTTTTCCGCACGATGCGCTAGAGGTTCAGGCGGATCGCGACCGACCTCGCATGCCCCTCCAGTCCTTCCGAGCGCCCGAGCGTGATCGCCGCGGGGCCGAGCGCACGCAAAGCGTTCGCATCGCATTTCAGGATCGAGGTTCGCTTCATGAAGTCAAGCACACCAAGTCCGGACGAGAAGCGGGCGGAGCGGGCCGTGGGCAGCACATGGTTCGGACCACCCACATAGTCGCCGATGGCCTCCGGGGTGTGGCTGCCAAGGAAGATAGAGCCCGCATTGCGCACCTTGGAGGCAAGCTCTTCAGCGTTCTCCGTCTCGATCTCGAGATGCTCGGGCGCAAGCCGGTCCACGAGGGGAATGGCGTTCTGAAGGCGATCGATCAGGATGATGGCGCCGTAATCGTGCCAGCTCGCGCCGGCGATCTCTGCCTTGGGCAGGGTCTCAAGCTGACGCTCGACCGCCTTTTCCACAGCATTGGCGAGAGCAGGACTGTCCGTCACCAGGATCGACTGCGCGGCCGGATCGTGCTCGGCCTGGGCCAGGAGATCGGCGGCGATCCAGTCCGGATTGCCATGGGCATCCGCAAGGATCAGCACTTCGGAAGGCCCTGCGATCATGTCGATGCCGACCTGGCCGAAGACACGGCGTTTGGCAGCCGCCACATAGGCATTGCCGGGGCCGACGATCTTGGCGACCGGCCGCACGGAGGCGGTGCCGTAGGCGAGCGCCGCCACCGCCTGCGCGCCACCGATGCGGAAAACCTCGTCGACGCCCGCAAGGCGCGCGGCCGCCAGGACGAGCGGATTCGTCTCGCCCTTCGGAGTCGGCACCACCATGGCGATGCGCGGAACGCCCGCGACCTTCGCCGGTATAGCATTCATCAGAACGGAAGACGGATAACTCGCCCGGCCGCCGGGCACATAGAGGCCGACGGATTCGATAGCGGTCCAGCGCCAGCCCAGCGTGACCCCGAGCGGGTCCGTGGTCATGGAATCCTGTGGGCGCTGCGCCCGGTGGTAGGTCTCGATGCGTTCCTTCGCCAGCGCGAGAGCCTCCAGCGCCTCCTTCGAGCACTGGGCTTGCGCCGCATCGATCTCGGCGTCCGAAATGCGCAGAGTCTCAGGCTGGAGGGCCAGCCCGTCGAAGCGATAGGTGAAATCGATCAGCGCCTCGTCGCCGCGCACCACCACATCCTCGATGATAGCGCGCACCGCCTGGTCCACATCCTCCGACACCTCGCGCTTGGCGGCAAGCAGCGCGGCGAAGGCCAACGGGAAGGAAGCTTCCCGTGCGTCGAGCCTCTGCACCATTACGGGCGCCCCGCTGCTTGCAGCTGATCCTCGTGCGAGGGGCGGCTTTCCGCAGCCCAGACCGGGCCGGTATCTTTCATCTGCATTTCGATGCACTCCAGATCCACCTGGATGGCGCCACCTTCGGCAAAGATCAAGGTGGCCGTGCCCGATGGGGCGCTGGTCTCCTCGAAGGCGATGGCGAGAAGGTTAAGAACCGCGTCCTTGTTGGTCTGGTCGATGCCGCGGACACGCACGCCCGTGACATTCTCGAAATGCATGCAGGTCAGCCGGCGCTGCGGGGTTGCCGCCTCCCAGTCGTAACGGCGGGTCTGGATGGCGAAACGCCGTTCCCGGGGCAGATAGGCGATATCGCCAACCCGCAGCAGCGAATCCTGTAAGTGAGCGGAGATGACGGCAAGATCTTCCGGATCGAAAGCGACAAGTCTCAGGAGGTCCATGGGGCCACCAACCTATTGTTGAACTTTAAGGTTTAGGTAGAGAGCCCCCTGCCCCGGCGCAACCTTTCAGCTGTTGCTTCTTCTTCATGACCGGGAAAAAGAAAAGGCCGGCTTGATGCCGGCCCTTTTAGTCCTCACCCCCTCAGGCGCTCGATCTGAGCGCCGCAGCGGGCGAGCTTGGCTTCGAGCGCTTCGAAACCGCGATCCAAGTGGTAGACCCGGTTGATGGTGGTCTCGCCTTCGGCGACGAGCCCCGCGATGACCAGGGACACGGAGGCGCGAAGGTCCGTCGCCATGACTGGGGCTCCTTTAAGACCGGCCACGCCCTCCACATAGGCGCTGTCGCCATCGAGGCGGATCTGCGCGCCGAGGCGGGCGAGCTCCTGCACATGCATGAAGCGGTTCTCGAAGATCGTCTCGCGGATGCGGGACGTACCACTCGCCCGGGTCATGAGGGCCATGAACTGGGCCTGCAGGTCGGTCGGGAAGCCGGGGAAGGGATCGGTGGTCACATCGACCGGCTGGATGCCATTGCCGTTGCGCCGGATGCGGATCCCGCCATGGGTCGAGGACACCTCAGTCCCCGCTTGGCCAAGCACATCGAGAGCCGCTTGGAGATACTCAGGACGGGTGTTGTCCAGGACGAGGTCGCCCCCGGTCATGGCCACCGCCATGGCATAGGTGCCAGTCTCGATCCGGTCGGGCATGACGTCGTGGGAGGCGCCGCCCAGGCTAGACACACCTTCGACGACGATCTCAGAGGTGCCGGCACCTTGGATCTTGGCGCCCATCTTGATCAGGCATTCGGCGAGATCCACGACCTCCGGCTCGCGGGCGGCATTGCGGATCACGGTGGTTCCCTGAGCAAGCGTCGCTGCCATCAGGGCCACATGGGTGCCGCCGACGGTCACCTTCGGGAGGTCGATCTCGGCTCCGATCAGACCCTTCGGCGCGGTTGCCACCACATAGCCGCCTTCGATCTCGATGGCTGCGCCCAGCCTGGCGAGTGCCATGATGAGGAGGTCCACCGGCCGGGTGCCGATGGCACAGCCGCCGGGCATGGACACCTTGGCGTGGCCGAACCGGGCCACCAGGGGAGCAATGACCCAGAAGCTCGCCCGCATGGTCGAGACCAGCTCGTAGGGAGCCGTGGTGTCGATGATGTTCTTTCCCGTCAGGCGGATTGTCTGCCCCGTCTCGGACGACTGGCCGGGCCGGCGTCCGGCGATCGAGTGATCGACGCCGAAATTGCTCATGATCCGCAGGAGGGAGGAGATGTCGGCGAGCCTCGGCACATTGCCGAGCTCCAGGGTCTCTTCCGTCAGCAGGCTGGCGATCATGAGAGGCAGGGCCGCATTCTTGGCGCCTGAAATCGGAATCAAGCCATTGAGCTGTGCGCCGCCCGTGATGCGAATGCGATCCATCGAATTCCCCTTGCAATCCTTTTTAGCGAGCTATGCGCTATGCGCGCCTTGAGCGTTCCAGACTAGTCGGACGGCTTGTCGCGCTTGTCGGAAACACTCAAGCTTCCGGCTTCGGCTTCCGACGTCTTCACAGCCTGCCGACCGCGAGCTTGAGCCTTGCGACGCTTAAGATTCTCTTTCAAGGCCGCCTTCAGCCGGTCAGCTTTCTCTTGCGATTTCACGTCAGTCATGGTTCACGCGACCCATCGTCGCCTTTATCAAATAGAGGCTTCGCAAGCGGCTCTCAACCGCAATATCACGACTCAGGACTTTGACCCGGATCAATGTGATCTGGCATAATAGGTTCAGTATCCCCGGGCATTGCTTTGCCCACCCGGTGAGATGATGGATTACCAAAACTTCTTCACGTCAGCCCTCGAGCGCCTGCAGGCCGAGCGGCGCTACCGCGTTTTTGCCGATATCGAGCGTCTGGCCGGCCGTTATCCCCAGGCGATCTGGCATGCCCCGGACGGCCCGCGCCCGATCACCGTCTGGTGCTCCAACGATTATCTCGGCATGGGCCAGAACCGGGACGTCACCCGCGCCATGGTCGAAGCCGCCTGGCGGCTCGGCACCGGCGCCGGCGGCACCCGCAACATCTCCGGCAACAGCAACCCCATCGTGACGCTCGAGGCCGAACTCGCCGACCTGCACGGCAAGGAGGCGGCGCTGGTCTTCACCTCGGGCTATGTGACTGCACTTTAGCGTTCTCTTTCGACTGGCCGACTTCCGCCGGAACTTTCTCTTAGAATTCGCAGCGTTCCGAGTTCGAGCGCCAGCCGTCCGA
>NZ_JBVVAK010000037.1:0-38332 GCF_055792825.1 Microvirga sp. GN3 | reverse complement strand
GTGTTCGAGAGCGTCTATTCCATGGATGGCGATATCGCACCCATCCGCCAGATCTGCGACCTGGCCGAGCGCTATGGCGCCATGACCTATATCGACGAGGTCCATGCGGTCGGCATGTACGGCCCGCGCGGCGCCGGGCTGGCGGAACGCCTCGGGGTCATGCACCGGATCGATGTGATCGAGGGCACGCTCGGCAAGGCGTTCGGCGTCATGGGCGGCTATCTGACCGGCACCCGGGCCGTGATGGATGCGATCCGCAGCTTCGCGCCCGGCTTCATCTTCACCACCGCCCTGCCCCCGGCCGTCGCCGCGGCCGCCACCGCCTCGATCCGGCACCTCAAGAGCTCGCGGGCAGAGCGGCAGGCCCAGCAGCTTCAAGTCGCCAAGGTCAAGGAAGCGCTGATCCACGCCGACCTGCCGGTACTGGCGACCCCCACGCATATCGTGCCGGTGATGGTCGGCGACGCGGAAGCCTGCAAGGCGGCCTCGGACCGGCTGCTGAACAAGCACGGCATCTACATCCAGCCGATCAACTATCCCACCGTGCCCCGCGGCACCGAGCGGCTGCGCATCACGCCCGGTCCTCTGCACTCGGACGATCACATTGCGGCCCTCACGGAGGCCTTGATTGAAACCTGGAAGGCGCTCGGACTGTCCTTCCGGGGACTCGTGCTAAATACGGGTGAGCGCATGCAAACAACTCGACGAGTGGGGCGCAGACAGTGATCCGTACTGCTCTTCTCCTGCTCGCAACATTGACCGCCGGCGGTCTCTGGTACGTGTTGGCAGGAGCGGAAGGGCAGGCCTCGGCTCGAGTCTCCGTGGCCAAGGTACTAGGGACCTCAAATCAGACCTCCGAGCCTCCGACATCAGTCCAGACTTCGCTCTCGCAGAAGAGTCCATCTCCAGTTGCCGTGATCACTGCGCCTGTCCGGGCAAAGGCGATACCTATCACACGGACGAGCATCGGCTGGATCGAACCAACGGCACGCGTCACTGTGCGGGCCCGCATCGACGGCACCATTGTTGAGCGGCACATCCATGACGGTGCAGAAGTTGCTGCTGGGGATCTGCTGTTTCGCCTTGACGATCGCGAACTCCAGGCGCAGATCGCTCGCGGCGAAGCAGTTCTGAATCGCGACCGAGCCGTGCTGGCCAAAGCGCAGGCTGCGCTCAAGCGAACCCAGGAGTTGCTGGCCCGCTCCGTCGCCACCCACACCCAGGCCGAAGAGGCCGCCGCCGAGGTCAGGATTGCCGCGGCGAATGTTGCCGCGAGTGAGGCGACCCTGGACATGGATCGGACCAGGCTGGGGCACACCCGGATCACTGCCCCGATCAGTGGACGTGCCGGCGTCGTGCAGGGGAGCGAGGGCCATGTCGTGCGCGGCTCCGATCCATCCGGGGATGGATTGGTCACCATCACACGGATATCACCCTTGCAGGTCTCGTTCTCCTTGCCTGAGCACGACCTTCCTTTGCTACGTGCGGCCCTCGCGGGCTCCGAGGACAAGGGCCGCGTTCGAGTTTTTGCCGGTCGGGACGGTCAACTCTCCGCGGAGGCGGAGCTGACATTCATCGACTCGTCGGTCGATGTTGGTTCAGGCACCATTCTCGCCAAGGCCACCCTGAAGACCTATGACGGACTATGGCCAGGTCAGTATGTTCGTGTTGAACTGACGCTCGGTATGAATCCCCAGGCGGCGGCCGTTCCCCTTGTCGCGCTGCAGACGGGACACAGCGGCCCTCATGTCTTCGTCGTTGGAAGGGGCGATATTGTCGAGATGCGGCGGGTTCAGCCTCTCGATACAAACCATGACGAGGCCGTCATCACCGAAGGGCTCACGCCCGGCGAGCGCGTGGTGGTCGAAGGCCAGGCTCGCTTGCGCGACGGCAGTTTGATTGTGGAGGCGGCCTTGGCCCCGGCACCGGTGTCTCAGGGCTCCCGCACCGCCGATGCCCGGCCCGTGCGCCCATGAATGTTTCGGCCCGCTTCATCAGACGGCCCGTTGCCACACTCCTGCTGACTGCGGCCCTGACTCTTACCGGCCTTCTTGCCTATCGGCATCTCTCTGCTGCCGCCCTGCCCCGCATTGATATCCCCACCATTTCCGTCTCGACCTCGTTTCCCGGTGCGAGCCCCGAGACCATGGCGACCACTGTCTCGACGCCATTGATCAAGGAGTTCTCGACCATCCCGTCCGTTCGGGAGATCAGTGCAACCAATATTCAGGGCGCGTCCTCGATTACTCTGGAGTTTGCGCTTGAGCGCGACATCGATATGGCGGCGGCAGATGTCCAATCCGCCATCGCCCGCGCGCAGCCACAGTTGCCGATTGAGATGGCGAGCCCGCCTATTCATCGCAAGCTCAACCCTGCGGACGCTCCGGTCGTGCTGATTGTCCTCAGAAGCGACACGTATCCTCTGTGGCGGCTCGATGCGTTCGTTCGTACCGTGATCGCTCCACGCTTGTCTGCGGTTGGCGGGGTCGCCCAGGTCACAATATCCGGCAGCCAAAAGTATGCGGTACGCATCCAGCTTGATCCGCTGACCCTAGCGGCCCGTGGCATCGGCGTGGACGAGGTGGAGCGCGCCGTCCGCGCCGCCAATGCCCAGACGCCCGTCGGCTCTCTCTCAAGATCAGATCAGAAGCTCACCATCGAGGTCTCGACCCAGCTCGGTGACGCACGTGCCTGGCGCGATCTCATTGTCGCGAACCTCAAGGGACGGCCTGTTCGCTTGGGCGACATCGCCAATGTGATCGACTCCATTGAGGACGATCAGCGCGCCAGCTGGCACAACGGCTCACCCGCGCTGGTTCTGGCAGTGCAGCGCCAGCCCGATGCCAGCACGGTTGAAGTGGTGGACCAGATTCGGGCAGCCCTGCCCAGTATCCAGGAGGAGCTCGGGCCTGGCGTATCCCTCACGACGATGAATGATCGCTCTGTTTCGATCCGCGCGGCCATTCAGGATGTCACCTTCACCTTGGTGCTCACCATCGGTCTCGTCTGCGCCGTCCTTTATCTCGGCATCGGCCGTCTTGCCACAACTCTGATCCCCAGTGTCACCATCCCGGTCTCGATTATGGCCACCTTTGCGGCCATGTACGCCCTCGGTTTGTCCCTGGACAACATCACGCTGCTGGCCCTGACCCTTTCGGTTGGTCTCGTGGTTGATGACGCTATCGTGGTGACCGACAACATCGTACGGCACATTGAGGCTGGAACACCACCCCACACGGCAGCCCTGAAGGGAGCGAGGGAGGTTACCTTCACGGTCATATCGATCACTGCATCGCTCATCGCAGCGTTCATTCCATTGCTGCTGATGGATGGCGTGGTCGGGCGCATCCTCAGCCCATTCGCCATCACGGTCTCGATCTCCCTGGCGATTTCCGCTCTGGTATCCTTAAGCCTTGCTCCAATGCTCGCCGCCCGCCTGCCCGGTGCCAGGCCGCGGGAAGACGGCCGCCACAACCTGGCGAATCGTGCAATGTCGGGACTGACACACTGCTATGGCGCATGCCTCGGCTTGAGCCTGCGGTTTCGCTTACTGATACTGATCCTGTTCCTCGTCAGCCTTGTCGCCGCCGGCTGGATGTTTCGAACCATTCCGAAAGGCTTTCTCCCGCAGGAGGATATCGGACAGGTCATGATCTCGACCCGCGCGCGCCAAGACGTCTCCTTCCCGGCCATGGTCGAGTTGCAGCGGCAGGTTGAACAGGTGCTGCGCGCCTCCCCTCACGTGGCCGAGGTGGTTTCAGAGATCGGCGCGACAGCCACCACAAGCCTCAATGAAGGGCGTCTGTTTGTGGAGCTGAAAGCCAAGGCCGAGCGGCCACAACTCTCGCAGGTGCTGATGGATTTGCGCCGGGATCTGGATCCGCTACCCGGAATCGAGAGTCTTGTCACAACTGCCCAGAATGCCCGGATGGGAAATCAGTCTGGCCGGAGCGCATACCAGCTTACAGTGCAAGCTCAAACCCTTGCTGAGCTGCAGCACTGGTCCGCACGGCTCGCTCATCGGATGAGCCAGGATGACATGTTCATCGCCGTCCAGGCGGATACACAGGAGACAGCCCTGCACGCTGCCATCCGCGTCGACCGTGATAAGGCACGTCAACTCGGAATCACGACCGAGCAGTTGCGCTCCACTCTGCACACCGGTTTCGCTACGCGGCAGGCCGCGACGATCCGCGACAGTGCGGACAGCTATCAGGTTCTGATCGGGTTTGATCCCCGCCTTGCCCGAACGATGAACCCACTCGAGCTCGTGACCATTCGGTCGGCAAGCGGCGTTCTGGTCCCGCTTTCATCCTTTGCCACCATTGAGCGAACGGCGAGCCCGCGCTCCATCACCCAGCTGGGACAGCGGCCGGTCGTGACGATCTCCTTCGATACACCGACGGGGGTTTCGCTTGGTGAAGCCGTAAATCGGATCAAGGCTCTCAAGGTCCAAGAGGGCGTTCCTGCAAGTGTAACGACCGGATTCGCCGGAACGGCTCGCGTCTTCCAGGACATGGTGCACAATCAGCCGCTGCTGCTCGCGGCGGCGATCCTGACGATCTACATCGTCCTTGGCATGCTGTACGAGAGCTTTGTACATCCCATCACGATCCTGGCTGGGTTGCCGGCCGCCGCCATCGGAGCGGTCGCCGCTCTCCACCTATATCAGATGGAATTGGACATCATGGGGCTGATTGGCATCCTGTTGCTGTTCGGGATCGTCAAAAAGAATGCCATCATGATGGTCGACCAGGCGATTGTCCGTCAGCGAGAAGGCCTCTCACCGTCTGATGCAATCCGGGAGGCCTGCCTGATCCGCTTTCGCCCGATCATGATGACCACCGCCGTGGCGCTGGCCGGTGCCATTCCGATTGCCATTGGTTATGGCGCAGGCTCTGAGCTCCGTCAGCCGCTTGGAGTCGCGGTAATTGGGGGCTTGGTCGTGTCACAGTTGCTCACTCTCTTCATCACGCCGGTACTGTACCTTTACCTGGAGAAGATCTCTGACGCTGCACGGCGACTGTTCTGGATAAGCAAAAGACACCCAGCATAGCGGAAGATCCTATGCGGGTCGGATGTCGGTCCTCGTACATCATCCGGCTTAGGCGGGCACCAATCGAGCAAAGATGCCGACGTCCAGAAGCGTTACGGCCGATCGGTATGAGGTAATGGCGCCTCCGCATGCACCCGTGGGGGTCCGCTTAGAGGAGCCCCACTCTCCTTCGCAAGGGCTTCAGCTTCGTGGCAGTGTCCAAGGATTTCATAGCCGAGAACTGTGACGGCCGGTGCGAACATAAGGATCACAAGGCAAATCGCCATGTCGACACCGGCGAATGCCGCAATCACCGCAAGCGTCGCTACCGCGGCGGTTCCGACCAGCAACCAGACATGAAAGGGATCGAACCGGCCGACAAGATAGGTGTAGAGCGCATAGATCGATCCGAGAAAGACGCCGACCGGAATGGCGACACTAAGCACCGTCGCAGGCGCGCCGATATGGGCCTTGTGCTCAAGAAAGTAGGCTGCAACATGCAGCCCGGCGCCTGTCGCGACGATGGCGGTAACGATCACCATTTGACCGTAGCCCCAGACGAAGGACCGGTTGCGGTGGGCGTGGAGGATCTGCGCCGACGGCAGCATGTAATAGACCCACCACATGCCGAAGGTAAGCCCAATGCCAGCGAGACAGACCAGCGCCGCATCTACGGTCCACCCCTGTCCCTCGACCACGGCCGACAGCGTCGCGAGCGTTCCCACGACCCCCTCGCCGAGGGCGATGATCGCAAACAGGCCGTGGCGTTCGACAATATGATGGACATGCCAGGGCGTGCCTCCGTCCCTGTTCTCGGCGATCAAAGGTCCCATCAGTTCGATGAGCGCGAGGGTGCAACTGAGGATCAAGGTCACGCCGAGCGAGAAATCGAAAAAGATCAGCACCGCCCAGCCGAGCTGGGCGATCGAGATGGCGACGGCATAGGTCAGGCAAGCACGGCGCCGGGCGGGGTCCTGCTTGGCCGCACGCAGCCATTGGAATACCATGGCGACGCGCATGATCACATAGCCGAGCACCATCACCGAATTGTCGAGGTGTTCGCCGTGCTCGATGGAGGCGAACATGCGCGGCAGGCCGATCGCCAGGACCAGCACGCCGATCATCTGCACCATGGTGACGAGGCGAAAAATCCAGTCATCCGTATCATAAGCCGAGGAGAACCAAGAGAAATTGACCCAGGCCCAGCAGATGGAGAAACTCGCAAAACCGAAGCCGATCAGGGCAGCGGCGTAGTGGCCCTCCGCCAGCGCATGGGCGAATTGGGAGGCCGCGAGCCCAAAGCTGACGACGAACGTCAGGTCGAACAGGAGTTCGAGCGGGGTCGCGACGCGGTGAGCCTCGTGCGGGTCGCGGCCGTCCATTGGTCGGGTATGATGGTGGAGTGTCTCGGAGCCGGTCGGCGTGGCGTTCATAAACCGTCTCTCGTTGGTGTCCCCAGGGGCAACGCATTTGCGAAAGCGGGGGCCGTCACGGGCCAAGGAACCCGACGTTCCGCGGTCCCGATTCTAAAGTAGGCCTAACTGTTTGGCCACAGGGACAGCGCCGGCCAGCCTGCCGGCGGCACGGGCCTGCATTGCGGACGAAATTGCCCCGTGACTGTTGCCCTGCCATTTCACGATCTCTGAGCTACGGCCTTTCTCCGGTTGGCTGCAAGGCAAGAACGGCTTACTGAGGGAACGGCACCCGCGTCCATAACTCGTTGAACGCAATGCTGTCGAAGAACGCTGACGCATTGGTGATCTTTCCATCGCGCAACTGAAGGAACCAGGCATAGGTATTGGCGTAAGGTACGCCATCCCTGGCCGTACCACTCGCGTCGAAGAAGACGATCACGGTGTCGCCGTCTGCGTACATCTGGCGAATGGTCGGCTTGAGACCGACGCTCATGCGCGCGTTGAAGGGCCGGATGACTTCGCCAATGAAGGCTTCACGGAGGCCATAGGTTTTCGAAGCCAGCGAGTTCCCGGTTATGGCCCACTTCACATTGTCCGCCAGCAGGTCGTAGGGACTGCCGGTACCGGCCGCCCAGGCGTCGAACCCTCGCTGGATAATCGCCTTGTTTGCAGCTTGAATATCGCCTGTCTGGGCTAGGCTGTCTTGAGCACCAGCGATCGGCACCAATCCAGCTACGGCGAAGGCCATGGCGCCGCTGACAGTCCTGCGCTTCGCCGGTTCCGGCTTTTTCGTGCTCATCTCTCGGTTCCTTTCAAAAAAGGTCTTGTGACTACCTCGCCTTCTGAAAGTCGCATCGTCCTTGGAACTGCGGGCGGCGGAGATGGCCCGCCGCCGAAAGGTCAGATCTGATTGTCCCAGGCTGCGAGCTGATGGTTTCGCAGCATGTCTTCGATCTTTTTCGGCACCACGTTGCGGAACTTGCCGCTATCGGCGGGAACGATCTCGATCATCCGGTCGATCATCTCCTGCGGGTCCATGCGGCCTTCCGGCGTGGCGAAGAAGTCGTCGAAGCCCCTGCGCAGGTCGGCCCGCTTGGTGAAGTGCTTGCTGTCGTCGAGCCAGCGGAAGGGGTTGTCGGCCATCGTCTCGTTGTAGCTTCCCCAGTTGGCCGGCGTGAACAGCCCGCCCATGGACGAGGTGAAGACGACCTTGCCCCTCTTGCCCTCCGACACCCAGCGGCGCACGACACCCTGGGTGAGCACCAACGGCAGGAAGACGTTGACCTCATAGTTCTTGCGCACGAGCTCGATCGGGATTTCCCAGACAGGCCCGGCCTCACCCATGCCGGCGTTGTTCCAAAGCACGTCGAAGTCCCATGTCTGCGCCTGGGCGATGTCATAGGGATCCGTCAGGTCGAGGCGCTCGACCCGGAAATTCTGGAGCCCCAGCGCCTTGGCTTCCTCGCGCAGCGGAGTGACCTGCGACGAGACCTGGGTGGTGGCGATAATGTTGTGGCCGTTCTTCGCCATGCCAATGGCGGCGCCCTTGCCGAAGCCGGACCCCGCGCCGGTGATCAGAATGGTCTTTGACATACGTTGCTCCCGTGGTTTTGGAAACGAAACTGAAAGCGGGCTCGTCTCAGCGAGTCAGAGCTTCGAAGGCCGCAAAGCCCGCATGCGCGACTTCGACATCCTGCGCGACAGTGCCGCCGGATACGCCCAGAGCTCCGATGACCTCTCCATCCGGTCCCCTGAGCGGCATGCCGCCGCCGAACGGAGCCAGGCCGCCATTTGTCAGTTCCAGCCCTGGGGCAGGAGCGCCCGGCTTGCAATACTCCCAGACGGCCTCGCTGTTGGCCTGAAACAATACGGCCGTCGAGGCTTTGCGCATGGCAATGTCGATGGATGCCAACACCGCCCCATCCATGCGCTCGAGCACCTTGAGATGGGCGCCCGCGTCGAGCACCGCGATGACAACGGGAAGCCCCATTTCACGGGCCTTTCTCTCAGCGCCTGCCACGATGGCACGCGCTTGGTGTGAGTTGATTTGCATCATGCAGCCCCCTTCGTGAGATGCCGCGGTTGGCGGTGCCCGCATTGCGCAGGCAAACTAAATCGGATGGAACCAGGAGATGAGGACCAGATACTTTCGCAACGATCCGATGCGCCAGTGCGTAGAGTGCTGCATTTTGTATGGAAGCGCCATAATCTTGTCGCTCATCTAGGCTTCCAATATCTTACAGCTAAGCTGGGCCTCCTACGCGTCCTCACGTTCACCCCGTGGAGTATTCAGATGGCCGAGACCTTCGGGCAGCGCCCGGGTAAGATCGTAAGACTCGGCCAGCATCCCACGCTTGTCGTGCGTGCCCTGCAATTCGCGGAAATATCTGCCACACGGGTGTGCTGGAGCGAATCCGCCCCCGGTACTGCTATCCGGTTCGAGCGCAGACCCGGTTACATGATATGCTTGCACAGGCGCCCTCTGCCTCCCTGCCCATATTGGGCCGATGGCCGGTCATTTGCCCGGATGCCGCTCAACAGCGGACAGTTCCTTCTGCTCGATGGCAATGAAGAGCACGAGGCTCTGACCCATGGAGGGGCGGCCGATTGCATCTCCCTATACGCTTCGCGCGAGGCCCTGGATCGATTCCAGGAGGAGCACGAATTGCGTCCTCTCGGATCTCTTCGAGCTCCGAGAGGGGTGGCTCACGATGATCGCGTCATCAGGAGCCTGGGAGAGTGTTTGCTACCTGGCTTCGAACAGCCTGATAACGCGAACCAGCTCTTCATCGACCATGTTGCATTGGCGCTCCTCTCTCATCTCACTGCCTTCTACGGTGAACAACCAGTCGCCTTGCGGCCAGTCCGCGGGGGACTCGCCCCCTGGCAGGAACGCCGCACGAAGGAACTGCTCCTGGCTCACATCGGTGGAAAGATTGGCCTCGCCGAACTCGCTCGTGAATGCGGCCTCTCACGCAGCCACTTCGCGAGGGCCTTCCGGGTGACTACCGGCATGCCGCCCCATAAATGGCTTCTGGCACGGCGCATCGAGCTGGCGCAGGACCTGCTTCGGAGCTCGAGGTTATCCCTTGAGGAGATCGCACACCGCTGCGGGTTCACCGATCAGAGCCACTTTACCCGCGTGTTCTCGAGGCTCATGCGGATATCTCCGGGCGAATGGCGTCGATCACGATTATAGTCTGGACATCCATGGAGCGTCCTAGCCGACCAGCTTCCGATCGCCCGGTTCAGCCAAACACCGGTCCCACTCAGGCGTGCCTCCGAAACGCTCGATAAGCGTGTCGATGAGGACCCGAACCTTGCCCGGGACATAGGAGCCCGGCGGCCGCACGACGTAAAGGCCGTACTCAGGTGTCGGATAGTTCAGCAGGAGGGGCTCAAGGCTTCCACTTTCAATGGCATCGGAGACCAGGAACGACGGAGCGTCCGCGATCCCGAGACCTGCGAGTGCCCATTGGACAATGGCCTCCCCACTGTCCGTCCTCAGTCGCCCTTCGGGCCGGATCGAGATCCAGCGCTTGCCCGACTGGAACTGCCACTCCGGCGCAAGGCGACCCGTGTAGATCAGGCATTCGTGCGCCATGAGATCCTGTGGGCTGTTCGGCCGTCCACGAAGGACCAAGTAGTCCGGGCTGGCGACAAGAACGGAACGAACCGGCGCGATCCGGCGGGCCACGAGGCTGGAGTCCTTGAGGGAGCCAATGCGGACCGCAGCGTCGAACCGCTCACCAATCAGATCTGACACCCGGTCGGTGTAGGACACATCGAGCTGGAGAGCGGGATGGAGCCGAGCCAGATCAGCCAGAACCGGTGCCAGGTGACGCATACCGAATGCCAACGGTGCGGACAATCGGAGACGTCCACGCACGGATCGGCCCTGCTGCGAGACGGCATCTCGTGCCTCCTCGAGTTCGGCGAGGATTCGCTCGCAGCGAGTCTTGAATTCGATGCCGGCCTCCGTCGGGATGATGCCGCGCGTGGTTCGGCTCAGAAGTCGGGTGCCAAGATCCGCCTCCAGCCGCGTGATCCGTCGGCTGATGATCGACTTGGAAACACCCAAGTGAGCAGCGGCGCGATTGAGCCCGCCGCTCTCGACGACCTCTACGAAGCTCTTCAGATCTTCCAGCTCGGTCACGGCGGTGTTCCTCTTTCGGCAACAGCATGGTTCCGAATATGCGCCTTCTGCCGCATCGGATGAACCACTACGTCGGGCATACCGAAGTGAACAGAAACCGTGAAGGGATTGTCAAATGTCCACAGCTCTCGTGATCACCAGCAGTGCGCTCGGGGAAGCCTCCGTCTCGAGCCAGCTTGTTGAGGAAACGGTCGCCCGCCTGCGCTCCCACGATCCCGGTCTCCGGATCATCGCCCGGGATCTCGGCAGTAGTCCCATTCCGCATCTGGACGTCGACTCCGCCACGGCGCTCCGCGGAGCCGAACCAAGCAACGGGACCCAGGCCGCGGCCCGATCTCTGTCGGACGGGCTGATCGCCGAACTCAAGGCCGCCGATACGCTCATCATCGGCGCGCCCATGTACAATTTCGGCATGCCGTCGACCCTGAAGGCATGGTTTGACTACGTGCTGCGGGCTGGCATCACGTTCAGCTACAGCGAGAGCGGCCCCGAGGGTCTACTCAAGGACAAGCGCGCCTTGGTCATCGAAAGGCGCGGTGGAGTGTTCAGCGAGGGGCCGGCGCAGGCGATGGACTCGCAGGAACCCCATCTTCGCACTCTTCTCGGCTTCATGGGCATCACCGACGTGACCTTCATCCGGGCGGAGAAGCTGGCTTTCGGGCCGGAGGCCCGTGAGCAAGCCATCGATGCCGTGCGGCGGCAGATCAATGAAACGATCCGTGACACGTGCCGCAAGGCGGCCTAGTCAACGCCGCGCACCAGAGGAAGGCCTGACCTGCCTATTGTGACGACACTCAGGGATGCCAACAGTGATTGGCATCCAGACGCATGACATCGACGACTCAACCCGGTTGAAGGACGAACGGCCTCCTTGCCAGGGCCCTAGCGCAAGTCGTCCCCTTTCGGAGCACTTCCGATTGGCGTGGAACCGGAGGCTGGGCGCGATGCGTTGAAGCTGTGCCATTCCACGCGCGGGAGGTCCGCATGATCCGCTTCGTGTTCACGGTCGTGGCGTTTGCGTGCAGTGTGGCAGTCACGGGCTCCGCCAGCGCGCAGACCGGTGCCTTCCCTGGCCGAGAGCCCGCCAGCTTCTTCGAGCGCCTGTTTGGTGGGCCGATCTCCCCGACCGCGCGGCGGCTGGTCGCCTGGGCCGGCACCCAGCGTCCCGGCACCATCGTCATCTCCACCAGTCAGCGCCGGCTCTATTTCGTGCTCGGTACCGGACAGGCCATCCAGTACGGCGTCGGCGTCGGACGCCCGGGCTTCACCTGGGCCGGAATCAAGACGGTCAGCATGAAGCGGGAATGGCCATCCTGGAGCCCTCCGGCCGCGATGCGCCGCCGCCGCCCCGATCTACCGGGCTACATGGAAGGTGGCTTGGGCAACCCGCTGGGCGCCCGGGCGCTTTATCTCGGCTCCTCCATGTACCGGATTCACGGCTCCAATGAGCCGGAGACCATCGGTTATGCCGTCTCGTCCGGCTGCATTCGGATGACCAATGCCGACGTCATCGACCTCTACAACCGAACCCGCATCGGCACCAGGGTCGTGGTATTGCGCTGACGTGTAATGAGATGGGAGGTTGTTTCTCAGCATTCAGCCGACAGATGTGCGGATCGTGCCGGCGGCCATCCCTGACAGGCTGACGTTCAACACTCCGCCAGCAAGATATCCAGATCGGCCGTAGAGCGTTTGCCGAGGTCATCAGCGTTGGTATCCAGGAATTCACTGGCGGCTCGACGCCCCTCCGCCCGCAGTATCGACACGAAGTCCCACTCGCCATTGAGCTTCGACGATGCCCCGAAATCAGCCAACATGTCGCTCCTGATCCGGTGCGTCCGCATCTGTGCCCAGCGAGCCCCCTCTCCCGTCCCAGGATCGGCCACCTGGCGCAGAAGGGCGATCATGCGAAGTTCCTTCATCAAGGGAGAGTTGAATGAAATCTCATTGAGGCGGTTGAGAATGTCGGTGGCCGTGCGCGGCATCTCCCTCCGTTCGGGCGGATTGATCTGCACCAGGATGGTGTCGTGCGCGTCGCTCTCGCGGACCAATGGCGTGATGGTCGGATTGCCCGCGTAGCCACCATCCCAATAGAACTCGCCGTCAATCTCGATGGCCGCGAACATGGTCGGAAGGCAGGCGGACGCAAGAAGCACATCGGGCGTGATCTCGCCATTCCGGAAGATACGCCCGCGCCCGGTTCGAACACTCGTCGCCGTCACGAACAACTGGATCGGGGACTGGCTCAGACGGTCGAAATCGACGCTCTCAGCCAGAATTTGGCGCAGCGGATTGAAGCCTGAGGGGTTGAGGTCATAGGGTGAGAGAAGTCGTGATGCCAAGTCCATTGCAACATAGGCCGGGGATGTGTCGAGCGTCCAGCGGCCCATCAGGCGATCCAGCGGGGATCGTTGCAAGGGGCTGAAGGCCGCGGCGCGCGACACCCGCCGCCAGTATCGGTCAAGCGCGTGGCGGGCTCCTTCAGCACTACCCTCGATCCAGCCATCGGCCAGTACGGCGGCGTTCATTGCACCAGCTGATGTGCCTGAAATAGCCGCTATGCGAAGCCAAGACTCTTCGAGAAGCCGATCCAGAACCCCCCAGGTGAACACACCATGAGATCCGCCACCCTGGAGGGCAAGATCGATCAGGACCGGACTTCCTTTCATTGGGTGTCTCCGCCAAACCTGAAACTCTGAGGAACGTCCGCCCCAAACGTCGTGTCAGAAGGCTGCGACAGGTCAAGTCGCCGCAGCGTCAGGGCCGTGGTAGGTCGAAGCCGGCCTCGTTTGTTCTGTCTGGAAGGCTATCATGAGAGCGTCGGCCTGGATACGCCGGGCGCCACCATCCTGCGCCAGAAGCTGTCTCGGGGACAGATCGAATCTCGGCTGGACGACATGCCAGTATGTCTGATCGGCATGAATGCCTGCGTCGGAGCCAATCATCTCAGCCGTCAGTTGCTGGCTTTGATGTCGGTGGACATTATGGCGAGAAACTCGAGCCTTCGTGTCTCGCAATGTCAACCTGATGGCCCTGACGGTCAAGCGGACGGCGCAGGATGGCGTAGTCTCATCCTCATACGGTCACCGTCGAAGAGAACCGCCGGTGCGGCAAGGAACCGTAACTCGCTCAGACGTGCCCATGTTGAGGAGGACAAGTCATGCCTCACATATCCGCCCTTGTTGCCCTTATCGCTATCGCATCCGCGATCATTCCCGTGCATGCGGAGGCTCAAACCCGCGATCGACAGGTTGGTCAGAGCAGTCCTCTTGTCCTGAGAGTGAGACCGCGCGGCTCGTCTGGTCAGATTCCTTTGTATCTCGTCGGTTCAACCTACGAGCCCAGGAATGCCTTTGATCCGATCGAGCTTGTCCCTCCGCTTGGCCCTTCGGCCAATAATCTCAGGATCGTTCTGCCGATCTCGTCCGCGAGTTGTCGCATCACGCAAGTAAATGCCAGTCGGTTCGCCAGTCCCGGCTGCCTAAGTCGGAACCAATGATGATCCACAGGCCGGCATTGGGGCAAGGCGTACTCTAGGCAAGGAGAGTTCGTTGAACACGGCGGCATTGTTCGGACGTGGCATGCCACTCGCGTGGGCCGCCCATGCAGCGACCCGCGCAGTAAGCCTCCTGGTGACGGATTGGTCCGCTATCGTGCGCACTCCACGGGCACCCGATAGATGCCGTCAACGAGTACCGCGCGGCCGGGCACCCCGTTTCTGCCTTCTGCAGACAGCATGGGATGAGCTCAGAGTCTACGGATGTTGTCGCAGTCACCATATCCAGAAAGCAACACTCAAGGCTAAACTTTCTGGATCTCCTCACCGCTCTCGATTCCTGTCTTGACCGCGGGTGCTGCCTCGGCTGCTATGAGCTGGCTGGGAAAGACAAGGGATCAGTAATCCAGGGGGAGCAATGCGTTACCTTCCGCAATGGCTATCGCGTGGCATCGTGGTTCCGGTTGGCCTCCTCGTCGGAAGTGCAACCTCCGCCCTCGCCGCAGACTTAGGGGCTCCTGCTCCACCGCCCGTGATCGAGGCTCCCACCGTGCCGGGGTGGACCTTCCGCTTCGTGCCCTATGGCTGGCTCACTGCCTTGGACGGCACCCAGACCGTGCGTGGGCGCTCCGTGAAGGTCGATGCCAGCTTCATCGACCTCGTCGAGCATAGCGACACGCTCGTGGCGCTGATGGGTGACTTCGAGGCCCGCAACGGCCCCTTCGCCCTGATGGCCAACCTCGTCTGGAGCAAGATCGGCGGCGAGGGCGGCGATGTCCGGTCCCGCGCCCTGGCGCCGGGCATCACGGGAACGTTCGGCACCTCGCTCAAGCTCGACATCGAGATGGCCATCGCCGAGGTCGGCGCCGCCTATGAGGTCGCCCGCTCCGGCCCGGTTGCTTTCGATATCCTCGGTGGCGCCCGCTACTGGTACCAGGAGGCGGACCTGTCGTTCGCCATCGCGGGCACGGTCGACATCGGCGACCTCCAGGTCGCCGGGGCTCGAGCCTTCGCCCGCTCCGGTTCCGTCGACTGGCTCGATCCGGTGATCGGCGCACGGGTGCGCTACACCGTAGCACCGGGTCATGAGCTCCTCCTGCGCGGCGACATCGGCGGCTTTGGCGTTGGCAGCGATTTCTCCTGGCAGGCCATCGGCGCCTACGGCTTCGAGTTCGGCACCTACCAGGGCATCACGTTCTCGGGCGTGATCGGCTACCGGGCGCTCTACGTCGACTATGTTCAGGGCGAAGGTCGGCGGCGCTACGAGTTCGACATGCTTCAGCATGGACCCATCCTTGGCCTGAGTATGCGGTGGTAACCCGACATGCCCGGAATGTCTGGATCTCCAACGCCATGCTAGCGACCTGTCGGTCAGCAAAGGGGAAAAGCAGGAGATTCGGGTGAGCGGCAGGAAGGTTCGCTTTGATCTCATCAGCAAACAGTTTCAGAGCCTTTCTCGCCTGCTGAAAGTCCGCTCCCGGGACTGATGAAGACGAGCATGCACGTTCTACCCCGTGCCGAACGCGCCACTCAAATTCCCCGCTGTGTGTTACGACACTTCCGAATTTTCATTCAGTTCTCCTATTCGTTCCTGGTCGGCATCCGAGCTCGGAGAGACCTGCAGGAAATCCGTCAAAGAGGCTCTCACGTGATCCATGGCGATGCGGGCGGAGGGCGTCATCCGCTTATGTTGCGGGACCAGAATCCCCAGGCCACTTCCGGCCAGTTGAGGTTCCGCCAAGGGCACATGAACAAGTTCCCCCCGCCTGATTTCGTCCAGAAATCCGATGGGGCTGAAGAATCCGATACCGAGATTTCTCAGGATGACTTGACGCATGAACTCGATCGAATTCGAGACGATGCGCGGCTCGAGCCTGGCTCCGGACTGGGCAAATTGCGTCGTCATGATTGCGTCGAGAAGCCAGCGGTCGTGCAGCATGACCACCGGGTGCTTGGCGCATTCGGTCAGCGTCACATTCTTGCGACCGGCCAGTGGATGATCCGGCCGCATCACGGCACCGACCGAGGTGGTAAAGGTATCCGTCACTTGTACACCTTCGAAGCGCCGGTCGGTGAACAGCACTCCGAAATCGGTTCGGCCAGATCGCAGCTCCTCCGCAATGTCACTTGGATTCACGACGAGCACCGTGAACGTGACTTGTGGGTAGACGGTTGAAAGCTCCTCGACCACGCGCGGCATAAACCGCAGCGCCAGGGACTCAAGGGAGATGATCCTGACGTGGCCGGTAATGACGCCGGACAGGCTAGCCATCTCCGCCTTGATTCGCTGGAAGTCCGACATGGTGTCGCGGATGTGCCGGAGCAGAACCTCGCCGGCGGCGGTTGGAACAACGCCGTTGGGACGGCGCTCGAACAAGGGCGTCCCCAGATCCTCCTCGAGCTTCAGGATCTGCCGGTTCACCGCCGACGAGGCAACATTGAGGGCCTCGGCAGCACGGCGAATAGAGCCGAGCCGGGCGACCTGATCGACGTAACGTAGGACGGCGGCGTGCATCGGAGCCTCCTCGGGGGCGCTGCTTTTTCGGCATCGCCTCTGGCGAAATTTAATGCTTCCGGAGATCGCCTGCGCAATCGATAATTCGTCCTGCACCACCCAGAAAATCAGAAAAACACCAGAGACAGGTGCGTGAGCCCAGACGCGGCCGGTCGGCGGCTGCCAGGCAGGAGGAAAACATGAAAGACGGAACTCGGCTTTCACGCCGTACGGTCCTCAAGGCATCGCTTGCTGGACTGGCCATGACCCCCGGATGGGCTCGCTTCGCCCACGCCCAGCACAAAACCACAACCGTCAATTTGCAGCTCGGCTGGCTGGCCAACAACAACCAGCTCGGCGAGGCCTGTGCCAAGAACCTCGGCTACTACGAGGAGGAAGGCATCAACCTCGTCATCCAGCCGGGCGGCCCGAACATCGATGGCGTCGCCGTCGTCGCCTCCGGCCGGCACGAGATCGGTCAGGTCTCTTCGAGCCCGTCCCTCATGCTGGCGGCCTCGCAGAAGATTCCGGTCAAGTGCATCGCGGTCGGAGCACAGGAGCATCCTTACGCCTATTTCTCCCTGCCGAAGAACCCTGTGCGGACGCCGCAGGATCTGGTCGGAAAGAAGGTTGGCATCCAGGCGACCGCCCGCGTTCTTCTCAACGCTCTGCTCAAGAAGCACAACATCTCGGAAAAAGATCTCCAGATCGTCGTGATCGGCTCGGACATGAGGCCTCTGCTGACGGGGCAGGTCGACGTGGTCTCCGGATGGCTCACGAACACGACGGCCCTGAAGCCCCTCGGACCCGACCGCATTGACCTCCGTCTGTGGGACGCCGACGTCCGCCTCTATGCGCTGCCATATTACTCAACCCAGAGCCTGATCGAGAAGAAACCCGACATGCTTGCGGGCTTCCTCCGAGCCACGGCCAAAGGCTGGGCTTACGCCCGTGCGAACACCGACAAGGCGGTGGACTTCCTGGTCAAGGAATATCCGAATCTCGTCCGTAATGACGAGCTGGAGGCGAGCCAGAGCTTCCTGAAGTTCGCCTTCAACGGCGCAACCAAGGCCAATGGCTGGGGCACCTTCGATAAGGGTGTATGGCAGGAACAGATCGGTCTCTACGACGAGCTGAAGCAGTTCACCGCCGGTGCGCCGAAGCTCGACGACGTCGTCACGACCGCGATCCTCGAGAAGAGCGCGGACGGTCGTCCGAAGATCGGGTGAGGATGCCATGCTGAACACGATGAGCTATCAAGCCCAAATTCACCCTTCGCTGGCCGCCACTGCCCTTCCGGCCGTGGAGTGCCAAGGTGTTACAGTGCGCTTCACGACCGAGCGCGGCACGGTGACAGCGTTGGAGAACGTCGACCTGACGGTGTCTCAGGGCAGCTTCCTGAGCCTGCTGGGCCCCTCGGGTTGCGGCAAGTCAACTCTGCTGCGCGTCGTGGCCGACCTGATCGCTCCCACATCCGGCAAGATCCGGGTGAATGGGGAGGCTCCCGAGGTCGCCCGCCGCAACCGCGAGATCGGCTTCGTCTTCCAGGATGCCGCTCTCCTGCCATGGCGGACAGCATTGGAAAACGTCATGCTCCCACTCGAGGTTGGAGGGGTGCGGCGGTCGAGCAACCGTGATCCGAAAGAACTCCTGGCCCTGGTCGGTCTCTCGGGTTGGGAGGAAGCATATCCGCATGAGCTCTCCGGCGGCATGCGGCAGCGCGTGTCGATTGCCCGTGCTCTCGTGTCAGGACCGAAGCTCCTCCTGATGGATGAGCCATTCGGCGCTCTCGACGAGATCACCCGCGACCGGCTCAATGAGGAGCTCTTGCAGGTCTGGGAATCGACCGGAACGACCATTCTGTTCGTCACCCACTCGATCTACGAGGCTGCCTTCCTGGGTCAGGAGGTTCTCCTTCTGGCAGCGCGTCCTGGCCGCGTGCGCGAATTGGTCGACGTGAACCTTCCTACCCCCCGGCGCCTGCCTCAACGGGAAACCGCCGAGTTCGTCGAACTCGCCGGACACCTGCGCCGTGTTCTGGAGACGTGCTGATGAGCCAGACAATCCTTTCTCCTGCCGTATCCGCGGTCAGCTTCGGTGGTGCCTTCGCCAACGACGAAGCGGAACAGGCACGCTTCGCTGCCGCTCAGCGGCGCCTCGCCTGGCGCAAGCGGTTATTGCCCATCGCCGCCATTTTAGGACTGATCGTCCTCTGGGGTGCGGTGGTCGCGGTGTTCGACGTGCAGCCGTTCATCGCTCCATCACCCTGGGCCGTAGCAAGCGTTCTGGTTGCGAAGGCCGACATCCTGTTCGCCAACCTTGTGCCGACAGCAACCGAGGCAGTGCTTGGATTTCTGCTCGGCAATCTGATCGCAATCGTGATCGCAACCGCATTCGTCTACAGCAAGGCTGCGGAGGAAGCCTTCTTCCCGGTCGCCGTGATGATCAACACCATTCCTGTGGTCGCCAAGGCGCCCATCCTGGTGCTGCTGCTCGGCAACGGCATGGAACCGAAGATCGCTATTGCGGCGCTGGTTTGCTTCTTCCCGACGCTGGTGAACATGACCCGCGGCCTTCGTGACGTGAATCCGCAGGCGCTCGAACTCATGAAGGTTCTCTCGGCCAGCCCGCGCGAAGTCTTCTGGAAGCTTCGGGTCAGAAACTCGCTGCCGTACCTGTTCTCGGCGCTCAAGATCGCCGCCTCCATGGCCGTCATCGGCGCCATCGTCGGCGAGTGGATCGGCTCTACGAATGGCATCGGCGCTCTGATCATCCAGGCCACGTACAACTTCGACTCGCCGCTGCTCTACGCCACGATCGTGGTCGGCTCCACCTTCTCGGCCGTGTTCTTCGGTCTGGTTTCGATGCTGGAGCGTCGCCTGCTGAAGTGGAACACCGCCCGCGCGAACTGATGCGCCGGCCCTGCAACAAGGACAAGTACAATGACTTCGACTCGTGACTTCATCTCTGAAGACGGTGGCTCTGTGCCTGTCGCCGCTCGCGCCAATCTCGTCGTGGTCGGTGGCGGACCGGCAGGTATCTCCGCCGCGGTGGCGGGCGCCCGCCAGGGACTCTCGGTCATCCTGCTGGAACGCTATGCCTATCTCGGCGGCCTTGCCTCCGGCGGCATGGTTCTCGTCCTCGATGACATGTGCAATGGCACCGAGATCAGCGTTCGGGGCCTCTGTACCGAAATGATCGACCGCATGGAGCGGCTCGGGCTTTGCGTCACGCCACCGGAGGAAGAACGCGTTTCGGATTGGAATCTGTGGCGCAAGTGGTCCCGCTGGGGGGTGTTCGACTTCCACTCGCACCAGAAGCCGCAGCCGATCTGCTACGCCGCGGCCTTCGATCCCGACGGGTTCAAGCGCGTCGCCAACGATATGGTGGCGGAAGCCAAGATCCAGCTGCGCCTGCACTCCTGGTTCTCGAAGACCATCGTCGAAGACGGTCAGGCGAAAGGTGTGATCGTCGAGAGCAAAGAAGGACGCCAAGCCATCCTGGGCGACGTCATTGTCGATGCAACGGGTGATCTAGATGTCGCCGCCTCTGCCGGCGCCCCCTTCATCAAGGGTAGCTACATCGTCACGACCGTGTTCCGCCTTGGCGGTGTGAATGCGGAAGAGGCGGAGCGGTTCGAGTTCGAGGAGCCCGACGCCTTCCACGCCATCGACCGTGAAGCCAAGAAGATCATGGGCGGTTCCTGGGACAAGTGGTGGCTGAAGACTCCGCTGCCGGGAATCGTCTGGTGCAACTGTCCGCACATGGTGAACCATGACGGGTTGAGCATCGCCGATCTGACCCGGGCCGACTTCGAGGGCAGAACCCGCATCGCGGCGCTGCTTGAGTTCGTCCGCGCCAAGCTGCCCGGCTTCCAGAACGCCTTCATCGTCGATGTGGCGCCCCAACTCGGAATCCGGCAGACGCGGCTCCTGGAAGGGCAGTACGTGATGACCAAGGAGGACGTGGCACAGCGGCGCCACTTCCCGGACAGCGTGGCCCGTGGGCGCGACTACTACTATCCCTACCGCTCGCTTCTGCCTCAAGGGATCGACCAGCTGTTGGTCGCAGGCCGTCATTATTCGGCGACCTCGTCGGCGCAACGCATCTCGCGCGAGATTCCCCCCTGCATGGCCATGGGCGAGGCGGTCGGTGTGGCCGCGGCGGTTGCGCTCGAAGCGAACACCTCCGTTGGTCTCATCGATGTGAAATCCCTGCAGGCCCGCCTGAGGGCGCAGGGCGCCGATCCCGGCGATGTTCCCGCGTCAAACGCGACAACTGAAATTGTGGAGGCCGCAGAATGAACGCCCATACCACTACGCCTGTGGCGCAGCCGCTCACCGGTATCAAGGTCATCGACTTTACGCAGGTGATGCTCGGCCCCTGCGCCACGCAGGTCCTTGCCGATTACGGCGCGGATGTGATCAAGATCGAACGGCCCGGTGCGGGCGACCTGTCCCGGACCTCCATCGCCGACGATCCGGACGGATTGAACAATCCGGTGTTCTGCAGCCTGAACCGGAACAAGCGCTCGATTGCCCTCGACCTACGCAATCCGGCCGGCAAGGAGATCGTGTACAGCCTGATCCGCAATGCCGACGTGGTGGTCAACAACTTCCGTGCCGGCGTGATGGAGCGCATGGGCTTCGGATATGAGGATCTGGTCAAGATCAATCCCCGGATCATCTGCGCCTTCGGATCGGGCTTTGGGCAATCCGGCCCGTTGTCCCATAAGGGCGGTCAGGACGTGCTTGCTCAGGCCCTCTCGGGCGTCATGGCGCGCCGGGCCGACCCAAGCCAGCCGCTGTCGATCTATCCGACCGCGCTCGCCGACTACACGGCCGGAATGCACCTCGTGCAGGCCATCCTTCTCGCCTTGCTGCAGCGGGAAAGGACAGGCGCGGGTCAGCAGGTGTCGGTGTCGCTCTATGACTCCATGCTGGCCATGCAGATGCAGGAAGCCGCCATGTGGCTCCAGCGCCGCCGCGACCTGAACTGGGCGGCCTTCCCGCTGACGGGTGTCTTCGAGACGACCGATGGTGCGCTCGTGCTCGTCGGCGCCTTCAAGGCCAATCCGCTGCGCGATATCTGTGCGGCCCTTGAGCTTCCTGACCTGTCCGAGGAGGCACGGTATGCCACCTTCGCCGGACAGGTCGAGCACAAGGCGGACCTGCAGGCCCGGTTCCGGGAGCGCTTCCGCTCCAACACCACGGCCTTCTGGCTCGCGCGGCTCGAGGAGCAGGACCTGTTGTGCGCCCCGGTCCAGAACCTTCCGGAAGCGCTTGAGTCGGAGCAGACCGCAACGAACGGCACCGTCATCGAGCTCGACGCGACGGCCGAGGGAATCAACGAGCCTGTGCGGCTGATCGGGACGCCGCTCACCATGAGCGCCTGCGGCTTCCAGATCCGCCATGCGCCCCCGAGCCTGGGCGAGCATGGGGAGGAGATCCTGCACGAACTGGGCTACGACAGCGCGCGTATCGAAGACCTCAAGCGTGAAAGGATCGTAGCATGAGCGTCCTGTACGAGGTCACGAACGGGGTTGCCCGTGTCACGATCAATCGTCCTGATCGGATGAACGCGGTCGATCAGGAAACCGAGGCCGCCTTGATCGAAATCTGGGAGCGGATCCAGCGGGATCGCTCCGTACGCGTGGTCGTGTTGACCGGCGCCGGCGAGCGTGCCTTTTCGGCCGGCGCCGATGTGAAGTCCGGCAGCGGTTCGTCCGGTCTGGAATACTGGGCAGCGCCGCGGCCAGGCGGGTTCGGCGGCATTGCCCTGCGCGATACGCTCGATGTTCCTGTCATCGCACGAGTCAACGGCCACGCGCTGGGTGGCGGGTTCGAGATGGTGCTCGGCTGCGACATCGTCGTGGCCGCCGAGCATGCGTCGTTCGGGTTGCCCGAACCCCGGATCGGACGGCTGGCGCTCGACGGCGGCATTGCGGTTCTGCCGCGTCGGATCCCTCACGTCTGGGCCATGGGGATGCTGCTCACCGGCAGGCGGGTCCCTGCCGCGGAGGCCCTGCGCTTCGGCCTCGTCAACGAGGTTGTCGCCGGAGCGGAGCTCGATGGAGCCGTGGAACGCTGGGTGAACGATATTCTGGCCTGTGCGCCACTCTCCATCCGCTCCATCAAGCAGATGGTTCGCGCAGGCAGCCGCCTGACACCGCAGGAGGCGCAAGGCCTGCGCTTGCCGGCGCTGGTCGAGGCCCTCCAGTCGCAGGACCAGGATGAGGGGGTGCGTGCGTTCCAGGAGAAGCGCGCGCCGGTGTGGCAGGGCCGATAGGGAGGCTCCGATGGCCTATGTGATTGCATCCGCCTGCATCGACGTGAAGGACGGGGATTGCCAGACAGCCTGTCCCGTGGAGTGCATCTACGAGGGCGGGCGGATGATGTACATCCATCAGGACGAGTGCATCAGCTGCGGTCTCTGCCTGTCGGTTTGCCCTGTACAGGCAATCTTCGACGAGGCTGACCTGCCACCGCACGAAGCAGGGTTCCAGGCGATCAACGCGGAGTTCTTTGGCCCTGACGTGACCGGCTGGGGCAGTCCAGGCGGTGCTTCGCAGAAATTTACCACCAACCGCGATCATCCGATCGTGTCTGTTTACGTGGCTTCCTCGGCTTCTGTTGACGCAGCCTGAAGGCCGGGTTCACAAGAAGGCTCAAGACATGTTCGGTTCCAAGACATCCGAGGCTATCCCGGAATGCGGTACAGGGCGGCGTTTATCGGGCGTAATCGCGGCCATTGCGACCCCGATCACCTCGACAGGCGAACCCGATATTGATCGCTTCATCGCTCTCGCCGAGCATCTCCTGTTTCACGGCTGTGACGGACTGAATATTCTCGGCACCACAGGTGAGGCCACATCGTTCACGCGTGAGCAACGTATGGCTCTGATGTCGGCAGTGGCTGATGCAGGCCTGCCTCTGCATCGACTGATGGTTGGCACCGGCGCGGCAGCAATCAAGGACGCACTTGTGCTGACCCGACATGCCGCAGAGATCGGCTTTGCGGGCGCCCTCGTGCTGCCACCGTTCTATTACAAGGGTGTGTCGGATGACGGGATCATCCGCTACATCGAGGCGATCGTCGAGGAAACCCGATCTCGGCCCATTCCGATCTACCTGTACCATTTTCCGGCAATGTCGGGCGTGCCATATGGGGTCGATTTGGTCCAGCAGCTTCGATCCGAGTTCGGCGAGCGCATTGCCGGCCTGAAAGATTCCTCGGGCGATCTCGACTATGCGCGACGGGTGGCTGCACTCTCTCCGAGCCTGCAGGTCTTCCCGTCCAATGAAGCGGTCCTGCTCGAAGCGCGTGCTGGCGTATTCGCTGGATGTATCTCGGCGACTGCCAACCTGAACGCGGATCTATGCGCACGGACCTTCCATGACGGTGACGAACGGGCCTTGGCCGCAGCGGTGTCAATCCGGCGGATTTTCGACGGCCGGCCTCTCGTTCCCGGAGTCAAGGCCGTCCTGGCCCACATTCATCACGATCCGTCCTTGGCGGTGCCGTTGCCGCCGCTCGTTCCATTGAGCGAGAATGAGCGCCAATCCGTCGTGGAGGCATTCGAATATCATCGGAGCGTGCCGCATTGACGAGTTGACTTGCCTATGCCGGTCCTCGCCCGAGTGCCGGTACGGCGCGCATTGGCCTGATCCTCCAGTTCGGATCCTTTACCTCGTTGGTAATCCCGTCTGAGCCCTCAAGCCTGCCTTCCAACAGTGCGACTGAGCGTGATCAGTCGATCCGAGCCCATTTCCTCAAGTGAGTTGATGCCGAGAAGACCCATGTTGCGGTTGATCTCCGTCGACAGAATACTGATTGCGTGGCTGACACCAGCCTCACCTCCGATTGCTGCCGCATAAACGAACGGACGGCCGACGAACACGAACGTTGCGCCGAGGCCAATGGCTTTCAGCACATCGGAGCCTCGCCGTACACCGCCGTCCATCATGACTGGGATTGCCGCTCCCACGGCATCCGCAATGGCTGGCAGGACGCGGAGAGGCGAGACCGCGCCATCGAGCTGCCGGCCACCGTGGTTCGAGACGACGATGCCATCGACGCCGCTGTCCCGGGCGATGCAGGCATCCTCCCTGGACATGATTCCCTTGACGACCAAATATCCCTTCCACCGATCGCGGATCAGCTCCAGATGATGCCAGTTCAAGTGATCCTTGGCGCCGAAGTCCCGCATCACGCTCTTGGCCAGAATCGGTGCGCCACGCGTCGCGTGGGAATTCTCGAAGTAGGGCATGCCGTGCCTGAGCAACGTTCGCAGGAACGTGTTCAGCGTCCAGTTCGGCCGTACCATGCCATCCCAGGCAAGGCGTAAACTGGGACGAAGCGGAGTGGAAAAGCCGCTTCGAATGTTATTCTCGCGATTGGCCAGAACTGCCGTGTCCACGGTCAGCACGAGTGTCCCGAAGCCCGCCTTCTCCACCCGCTCCAGCAGAGCGAGGATCCGGTCCGGTTCACCCGGCAGATATGCCTGAAACCAAGCCGCAGGATTCGCCTTGACGACGTCCTCCAGACGAATGAGGGAGGATCCACTCATGATCATGGGGATGTTCGCCTGTTCCGCGGCTCGCGCCAGGACCAGATCGCCGCGGTAGGCGGACAAAGCGCTGATGCCCATGGGAGCGATCCCGAAGGGAGCCGCGTATGTGCGGCCGAACAGTTCGACGCTCTGCGTTCGCTTGGACACGTCGACGAGCACCCGCGGGACAAAGCCGAACTCCTCGAAGGCCGACCGGTTATCGCGGAGGGAGGCATTGGTTTCGGCGGCGCCTGAGACGTATCCGAAGATCGGCCGCGGCAGGTGGCGGCGTGCCGCAGATTCGAAGTCGTCGAGTGCCAGAATCCGGCGAAGGCGCCGCGGGAGAGTGGCAGGAGGCGTCCGCACCGTAGCCTGGACAGGCGTTGCTTTGAGGTCCGCCGTGGAACGGTCAAGACCGCGCGGCGTGTCAGAAATCCCCATGGCCTTCTTCTCTTTGATGTCTCGTGGATGAGGGACAGAGCCGTGCCTTCGCAAAGCTACGCCGCTTCGAGTGGAAGGCCCGGCTGGTCGGTGGCTCCAACCACGAATTGTTTCAGGCCTCCTCCTCAACGAAAGCTTCCTCGCGGGTTTTGCGGATGGCTGGCACCAGGAGCAAGATGAACAAGGCCACTGACGCAATGAGGAGGGTCAGGCTGATCGGCCGCTCGATGAAGACACTCGGGCTTCCCTGCGAGATCAGCATGGCGCGTCGCAGGTTCGTCTCTAGCAGAGGTCCCAGGACGAAGCCGAGCAACAGCGGGCCGGGTTCACATTTCGCCTTGCGGAAAAGATAACCGAGGAAGCCGAAGCCGACCGCGAGAGCGACGTCGAACGCCCGGTTGCTGACGCTGTAGACGCCGACGCAGCAGAACAGGAGGATCGCCGGGTAGAGCAGGCGGTACGGCACCGTCAGAAGACGAACCCACAGGCCGATCATCGGCAGATTGATGACGAGCAGCATGAGGTTTCCGATCCACATGCTGGCGATCAGTCCCCAGAAGAGATCGGGCTGGTTCTGCATGACGGAGGGACCAGGCGTGATGCCATGGATGGTCATGGCGCCGAGCAACATCGCCATGATCGCGTTTGACGGAATGCCAAGCGTCAGCAACGGAATGAACGATGATTGGGCGCCGGCATTGTTGGCCGCCTCCGGAGCCGCCACACCTTCAACGGCACCCTTGCCGAACTGTTGCGGGTTGCGGGACATCTTCTTCTCGAAGGTGTAGGCGCTGAACGCACTGAGCGTCGCCCCGCCGCCGGGAAGAATACCGAGAAAGGTTCCAAGGCCCGTTCCCCGGAGAACCGCGGGCCAGGCTCTACGGAAGTCCTCGCGGGTCGGCCAAAGACGGGTGATCTTGGACGCGATCAGACCGCGGAGTTCCGGGGATTCGAGGTTGACGATGATCTCGGCGATCCCGAAAAGCCCGACGGCAATGACAACGAACTCGATACCGTCAAAGAGTTCCACGGCTCCGAAGGTGAGGCGCTCGGACCCGCTGTTCACGTCCGTCCCCACCCATCCGAGAAGAAGGCCGATGCAGATCATGCCGATGGCTTTGATCACCGAACCGCTGGCGAGAACCGTTGCGCACAGCAATCCGAAGACCGTCAACGAGAAATACTCCGCCGGCCCGAACGAGAGCGCAAAGCCCGCGAGAGTCGGTCCCGCAATCGCCAACCCGATGGTCGCGACGGTTCCCGCGAAGAACGAACCCAGGGCAGCGATGGCCAGGGCCGCCCCTGCCCGCCCCTGCTTGGCCATCTGGTAGCCGTCAAGTGCGGTCACCACCGATGACGCTTCGCCTGGCAGGTTCACCAGGATCGCCGTCGTCGATCCGCCATACTGCGCGCCATAGAAGATACCCGCGAGCATGATCAGCGCCGCCAGCGGCGGCAAAAAGAACGTGATCGGCAGGAGGATCGCCAGGGTTGCGGTCGGGCCGATTCCTGGCAGGACGCCAATGAGCGTACCTAACAGCGCGCCAATGAGACAAAACAGGAGATTGGTCGGGGTGACAGCCGTGCTGAACCCGAGAATGAGTGAGTCGAACAATTCCATCAGAACGGCCCCAACGGCATCTGGACGCCCAGTCCAATGATGAAAACGAGGATGCCGAAAATCGTCAGCACCACGATGGAGGCGGCGATCTCGCGAAGTCGCGTCTCAGGATCACCCAGACTGCCGATGCCGATCAGCCACGCGGCCGCGATGATGAAGCCAAGGGATCCGGCTGCGTAGGCAAAGCCCGCGACCGCGACGAGAATGATCAGGAGCGGGCGCAGCCGAACGACACCGAGAGGTTCGCCGGAGCGCAGGAGTCCCATGATTGTCACCCCGAGGCCGATCAGCAGGATCAGCGCCGAGACGATCAGCGGAAGGTAACCCGGACCCATCATGGCGGCATTGCCCATCCTCAGGTCGCGCCCGGCCCAAAGGCCGAGCGCTCCCACGACGATGAAAATCAAGCCAGCAAGAAGATCAGGTTGGTTACCTTTCCGCCCGAGTGTCGAGCGGCTGGCCATTATTGCACCCAGGGTGTCTTGTTCCAGATGTCCTGGAACGCTTGCAGGCGCTTCGGCATCTGCTGCTCCCATTCCTCGCCTGACAGATAGGCGAGCGGAAGGGCGAGCTTCTTGGCCTGTTCCTTGAACTCAGGATTGTCGACGACCTTCTTCACCGCGTCCGAGAACTTGGTGCGGATGTCGGCCGGCACGTCCCGGCGCGCGGCAAGACCACGCTCCGAGCTCATGAAGACCTCGATCCCCTGCTCCTGAGCCGTCGGGACGTCCGGCGCCTCGGGAGAGCGCTTGTCGCCAAAGTGGGCCAGCGGACGAACGCTGCTCGTGTCGCCGCTCGCGAACTCGCTGACGTTCAGGCCGCCCGTCGTGATGTGATTGCCGAGAAGTGCGGTTCTCGTTTCACCCGCGCCGGGGAACGGCACGTGCGTCAGGGACACGCCGGTTGCCGATTCCAGCAGGATCATGGCCAGGTGGTCATCGGTGCCGACGCCGGAGCTGCCGACCGACACGGACCCCGGTTTCGCCTTGGCCTGTGCAACGAGTTCCTTGAGCGATTTGATCGGGGAGTCGGCCTTCACGACGTAGGCCGTCGGATCGTCGACGATGCGCGCCACGGCCTGGATGCTCTTCGGATCATACCGCAGCTTGCGCTGCACCTGCATCGACAGGTAGCCGGGCGTGTTGATGAACGAGAAGGTGTAACCGTCCGGCTTGGCCTGGGAGAGGTAGGTATAAGCGATCTCACCCGAAGCGCCGGGCTTGTTGACGATCACGATTTTCGCGCCCAGTTCCTTCTCCAGGTACGGCTGCATCGCGCGAGCCATGACGTCGGTGCTTCCGCCCGGGGCGAACGCCACGACGATCTCGATAGGACGGTCTTTCGGCCACTCGGCGTAAGCGACCGTTGCGGTGGCGCTCACGGCGAGCGCGCCGATGCACAGCGTTTTAAGAACCTTCAGCACAGTTTCCTCTCCTTATGATCACTGCTGATCGGGTTTATTCGCCTCAGGCGCGAGCAGATGCGCGTGGCCTGCGGGTCGAATTCTGGTCCTCGGTCTTTCCGCCGAGCTGTCGTGTGAGTTCGTTGGCAATGGATCGCAGCGGCTCCAGATGGCGCGCAACAGCGGCTCCATCGAACCGTCCCGTCGGGCCCGTCACGGCAAGGACCCCGGCGAGCTGTTGGCCAATTCGGAACACTGGATAAGCGACGCTGCCGACTTGCGGATCGCGCTCGCCGAACGTTGCATAGAAGTAGTCGCCACGGATTTGATCGTAGATTTCCCCGGGCTCGCCACTGAAGGCGAGAAGCACGCGTCCGGGCGCACCGCGGCCGAGCGGAAGCAGATCGCCCGTCCGGGCATGGTGTCCAATGGATTGCGGTGAATCCACGCGGAAGAGGCAGACGCGCATGTTGCCTTCCCGAACGTAGAATGCGGCACTTTCCCCGGTCTCCTGCGCCAGGCGCCGAAGTGCTGGCTGAACGTAGTCCTCAATCCGGAAGCCGGCTTGGTAAAGGGTTCCCAATCGAGCGAGCTTCGGCCCCAGACGCCAGGTCGCATCGTCGTTGCGGACGAGGTAGCCGGCTCGAGCAAGTGACTTTGTGAAACGGAGAACAGTCGGCTTCGAAAGGCCAACCCGTCGTGCCAACTCCGCCAGACTGAGGGATCGGTCGTCAACCGTGAACGCATCGAGCACGGACAAGGCACGCTCGACTGCGATCACCCCACCCTCTTCCCGCGCTTCGATATCCAAGGCCTGCCTTGCCATGATCGTTTCACTCTGCGTAACGCCATTTCTCACTATGAAATACCGCGGAAATGTGCTTCTGTCAAAGCATGCCTTCACGCAAGAAAATTTCGTGGGGCGACTGTTATGTGTTCATCAAGCTTTTGAGGCCTGAAGACTGCGCTGCAGTTCGACGGAGAGACAGGCCGTGAAATGGGAGAAGAAAGTGCTGGTAAATCAGCCTGAGGAAGCGGCGCCGATGGTGACGGCGCAATCAGACCAGCGGCGGGCCGTGCTCGTCACAGGCTCCGCCCTCGCAGGGGAAGCTGTTGCTGCCTTGGAAGCGCATTGCCTGCAGACCTACTACTGCCCGCCCTATGCCTCATCGGACGACATTGCGAAGCTCGCGGCAGAACTTCAGATCGAGGGACTGATCGTCCGGCAGGGACAGGTCAATGAAGCAGTCATTGGCGCCTCGCCGCGTCTCAAGGTGATCGCAAAGCATGGTACTGGAGTCGACAATATCGACCTTGAGGCCGCCGCCCAGCGTGGCATCCCGGTTCTTCGGGCGCTTGGCGCCAACGCCCGTTCCGTGGCGGAGCACACCATCGCCCTGATGATCGCCTTGCTGAAGGACATCGTTCCACTGGACCGAGCGGTCAAAGGCGGTGAATGGCCCAAGGCAAGTTATGTCGGGCGTGATCTTGCAGGTGCGAAGTTAGGTCTGGTGGGCTTTGGTGCGATTGGCCAGGAAGTTGCGACGCTGTCACGCGCATTGGGAATGACCGTCACGGTCTTCGACCCATACACGCCCAAACTGCCGCAAGAAGTCAGATGTGAAACGGACCTCGACACACTCCTCGAGACATCGGACATCGTCAGTCTGCATTGTCCGCTAACGGCGGAAACGCGCCACCTCATCAATGCCGAACGTCTCGACCGAATGAAACCGAGTGCCTTTGTCGTGAACACAGCGCGTGGAGGCATCATCGACGAGGATGCGTTGGTTGAGGCCTTGCGCAGTGGCACCATCGCGGGAGCTGGGCTCGACAGCTTCGCGGAAGAGCCACCTCCAAAAGACAGCCCGCTCTGGTCACTCCCAAACATCATCGTGACGCCGCACACGGGCGGAGCGGCAAAGGGCGCCATGCGGGCCATGGCGGAAACGGCCGCGCGCCACATCATCAGCGTCTTGGACGGTGATGGCCCCGACCTCAAGAGCGTCGCGAATCCGGCGTTCCAGGCGGCCGCACGCTAGCCGAGCGGACACGCCGCGGCTCCGTCATCCCGATCTCCGCGTCGTGTTCAGAACCACACAAGATTGTGAAAGGGAGCATTTAGAGTGACCATCGGATTCAGAGTTCTACCCCGCCAGCGAAAGGTCGATGTGGAAGTTGTCCAGCAATTTCGGGAGTTGCCCGTTGCCAACGTGAGCGATGTCATGTCGCGCATGACGGCTGGCGGCACGCGGCTGCGTCCACTCCATGCCGGCGGTGTTCTCGCCGGTCCTGCACTGACCGTGAAAACCCGTCCGGGTGACAACCTCATGGTGCACAAGGCTTTGCAGATCGCAGAACCGGGCGATGTCATCGTCGTCGACGCCGGAGGCGACCTGACGAACGCCATCATCGGCGAACTCATGCTTGCCCACGCCGAGAAGATCGGCCTCGGGGGAATCGTGATCAACGGTGCAGTGCGCGATTACGGTTACATCCGCGTCGGCAAATTCCCTGTCTTCGCGGCAGGCGTGACGCATCGCGGTCCCTACAAGGACGGCCCGGGCGAAATCAACGTACCAATTGCCATTGATGGAATGGTCGTTGAACCCGGCGACCTGATCCTCGGCGACGACGATGGCCTGCTCTGCGTCCCCTTCGGCGACACGGCAACGATCTATGCAGACGCCAAGGCAAAGCAGGAGGTCGAGGCGAAAATCATGGCGGCGACCCAGGAAGGACGCGTGTCCAAGCCATGGGTGAATGAGACGTTGAAGCGACTGGGGTGCGAAGGAATCTAGAGCATCGGATCAATCCCCTAAGCAGCGCATCGTTGAGAGCGGAAAACCGGATCCACTTTTCACTGGCGAGGCCCTTCGGGTCCGCACGATGCGCTAGCCTCTGATGTCCGAACGACCGGCTGCTTCAGCCGGTCGCTCCTTTCATGCTCCCGAGTCCATTTCAAACTCGAAAATCGTGGTCTCGGGCCTCATGCTCTCACTTCACGAAGGTCTTCGACAGGCCGACCGTACGGTCGACGATCATCACCACCGCAAGGGTGAGCAGGATCAGCAGCACCGACACGCTTGCCACGAGCGGATCGGCTCGGCTCTCCACATGGTGGAACAACTCTACCGGCAGGGTGGTGAGGCGCGGCCCAGTGAGGAAGAGCGTGATGACCACTTCGTCGAAGGAGACGAGGAAGCACAGGGCCGTCGCCGCCACGATGCCGGGCGCCATCATGGGCAGCGTCACGCGTCGGAAGACTGTCAGCGGACGTCCGCCAAGTGTCGAGGCCGCTTCCTCACAGGCGAGGTTGAGGTTGCCGAGGGTCGTCGCCAGGACGCGCAGGGCATAGGGCAACGTGATCACGAGGTGGCCGATGATGAGGCCCGGGAAGGTACCGAGAAAGCCTATCGATGCGAAGACGATGAGAATGGCGAGCCCCAGCACAATGGTGGGGAGAAGCAGCGGTGCGGTGAAAAGGTTGTAGAGGAATGCCGATCCGAAGGTCCGCATCCGCACGATCACGTAAGCGGCCGGAATCGCGACCGCGAGCGAGATCACGGTCACGATCGCGCCGAGCATCAGGCTCGTCCAGAAAGCGGAGATCATCTTCGGATTGTCGGCGAGCGCTGCATACCAGCGCAGGGACCAGCTCTCGGGCGGGAATGACAGGATCTGCTCGCCACTGAAAGAGATTGGCACGACGAGGATCACGGGTGCCAGCAGGAACAGGAACAGGAGTGCCACAAGGATCTTCATGGGCACCGAGGTTTCATTCGCTTCCATGAGAGGCTCCTAGTCGATAGCGCGCAGGACGCGGGCATAGGCTCCAAGCGCGGCCCCGAAAATGATCAGAACGAGCATCGAGAGTGTCGCGGCGAGCGGCCAATTCAGGGTGACGATGGCCTGGTCATAAATCTCGGTTGCGAGCAGGAAGACCCGCCCTCCCCCGAGCAGCTTCGGGGTGATGAAGGAGGACACCGCCAGCACGAAGCAGAGAAGGCAGCCAAGAGCGATGCCGGGCAGCGTCAGGGGCAGGATCACCCGCCAGAATGTCTTGGCCGGCGGAGCGCCAAGCGTCATCGCCGCCTCCTCCACCCGCGGGTCGAGACGTCCGAAGCCGGCGAGCAGCGACAGGATCATGTAGGGCATCAGGATCTCGGTCAGGCCGATGATCACACCGGTCGTGTTGAACATCAGTCGCGGCGGCGTGAAGCCCATCGCCGCGATGGAGCTGGCGATCGGCCCCTGCTCGGAAAGAAGCGCGATCCAGCCATAGGTACGCACCACCGCGGAGGTGAGCAGCGGCGAGATGACAAGAACGGTCAGAAAGGTGCGCCACCGTCCGGAGCTGCGGTGGAGATAAAGCGCGATTGGATAGGATACGACGAGGGTCGCCAGCGTGATGCCGAGGCTCACGGTGATCGAGTTGACGATCAGCTCGACATAGAAGGAATCGCCGAAGAGCCCGGTCCAGTTGGCGAGCGTGAAGGTTTCACGCACGCCACCGCCGGTCAGGGCTTCGTTGAACGACATCCGCGCCAGGTTGAGGACCGGCAGGATGAACCCGATGGTGTTGATGATTGCGATGGGAAGGAGCAGAGCCGTCGCCGTCCCTGTCCGGCCGAGGGCCAGACGGGGCATAGTGGGAACCGTGGGGGCAGCGATTGCCGTCATGCGCCCCTCCCGAACACCATCGTGTCCTCGATACGCCAGAGCACGGCCACGGGCGTCCCGACCTTCCGGAAGCCGCGTCCATGATCGGAGGCAGCCTCGACGACGATCTCCGTACCGTCCACGTCAACATGATATTGAAGCAGGTCGCCGATGAAAGTGACACGCGTCAGGCGCCCGGCGATACGGTTCACTCCGTCGGCGGCTACATCCTCGCCGGAGCCTGCCTCGACGAGTTTCATGCGGTGCGGACGGATCATGATCTCGACCTTGCCGCCCGGTCGGCCGGGTACGCGCACGTCCATGGAGCCTATGGCGACGCGACCATCCCCGTGGGCCGTGCCCTCAAGGCGATTGGTGCGGCCGACGAAGGAGGCAACGAACGGGGTCGCCGGATGCTCGTAGACGTCGACGGGTGTTCCCACCTGTTCGAGCTTGCCGCCGCGCATGACCACGACCTTGTCGCACATGCTGAGCGCCTCGACCTGATCATGGGTGACAAAGACGGCCGTGATGCCCAGGCTTTGCTGAATGTCACGGATCTCGTTGCGCATCTCGTCACGCAGCTTGGCATCGAGATTCGACAACGGCTCGTCGAGAAGGAGGATCGAGGGGCGGATCACGAGAGCGCGGGCAAGGGCCACACGCTGCTGCTGTCCGCCCGAGAGCTCGCGTGGCTTGCGCTCGGCGAGTGCCTCGAGGCGCACCATGGCGAGCGCCTCCTTGACGCGCCGCTCGATCTCGGGCTTCGGCACGGAGCGCATCTCGAGCCCGAAGGCCACGTTCTTCGCCACGCTCATATGGGGAAACAGGGCATAGGACTGGAACACGAGCCCCATGTCGCGCCGGTAGGGCGGCATCACCGTGATGTCATGCCCACCGACCACGATGCGCCCGTCGGTCGGCTTGATGAGGCCGGCGACCATGCGCAGGGTCGTTGTCTTGCCGCAGCCGGACGGTCCAAGAAGCGCTACCAGCTCTCCCTTCGGAACCGACAGGTCGAGGGCCGCTACGGCGACGGCGTCGCAGTAGCGCTTCGAGAGTCCATCGAGGCGCAGGTGCACGTCGCGATCGTCGGATACAATCGGGCTTCCGGAACGGATTGTCTGATGCATCATGGCTTTCTCCAGCGGGCGTTCGGCTGCGGCAGGTGCGGTTAGCGGCTCAGCGGAATGACGCGGCGGCGCCATTGCTCCGTGATCGCATCGCGGATTCCGGCAACGGCGATCCAGTCGATGGCGATCATCCTGTCCATCGAGCCGGCGGCCGTGCGGGCCAGTGCCTCCTTGGAGATCTTCTCCTGCGCCTTGGTGTTGGTCGGCGCGTAGAACATCGCTTCCGTGAACGCCGCCTGGGCCTCAGGCTTGAGCGCATAATCGATGAATGTCTTCGCGGCGTCGCCCGCGGGCGCATTCTTCACCAGATTGATCGTGTTGATCTGGAAGCCGCTGCCCTCCTGCGGCAGGACCACGCCGAGCTTGCCGCCGGACGTGTCCGCATAGACCTGAGCGCGAGCGTTCCAGCCGATACCGAGAGCCGCCTGGCCGTTGGCGATGGGCGTGTAGACGTCGGGCTTCGGATCCCAGGTCTGTACGTTGGGAGCGACTTCGCCGAGCTTCTTGATGCCGGCATCGACGGATTTCTTATAGTCCTCCTGACCGGCCATCTTGTTGGCGATGATCGTAAGCGTCGTGCCCTGGATGTCGGGTACCGCCGGGATCGTGACCTTGCCGGCATATTGCTTGTCCCAGAGAGCGTTCCAGGAGGTGGGCTGCGTCTTGACCTGATCCTTGTTGTAGAGAAGGACGAGATTGTCGAAGGTCACCGCGACACCGCCGACGCCCTCGATGCGGGCGGTCGGATATAGGTCGGCAATGTTTTTCGAAACGCTCTCGTCGATCTTGTCGAACAGGCCCTCGTCGGTGGCCGCCTTCGAAACGGACACGTCCATGATCATGACGTCGATCTGCGGCGCGGCCTTCTGAGCGCGGAGCGTACCGAGCATCTGGGCCGAATTCGGCATGCCGTAGAATTGAACCTTGATGTCCGGATGAGCCTTCATGAACGGCTCGATGACCGCCTTGGTGTAATGATCCTGGAAGATGCCGCTATAGGCAGCGAGCGTCACCGTCTTCGTCTGGGCCAGGACGGGCGTACCGGCGACAAAAGCCATCGCCGACACACCGACCAGAATACGCAGCTTCATCATCGTCTTTGTTTCCCTCTGATTTTTGACTGCTCTTCCCGAACCGGCGCGTCAGGCGACGCGCCGGGCCTTCTCTTCCACGAGACGCGTCGCGCCGGAGATGTCCGGCAGCTTCTCGCCGTTGCGAAGCCGCTCCAGCAGCTTGATCTCGGCTTCCTGCATGCCGATCGCCCGCTCGGCGACGGCCTTCGCCTCGGCCGGGTCGAGGACGATCACGCCGCTCTCGTCGGCCAGGATCGCATCACCCGGCTCGATCACCTGGCCGCCGACCGTCACGGGCACGTTGATGGCGCCCTCGAGGCCGAGGATCTTGGTGGTGATCGGCGACGGGCCGCGGCACCACATGGGCATCTCGACTCGGCGGATTTCCGAGAAGTCGGTGGCCGGGCCATCGACGATGCCCGCCTTGACGCCCGCGATCTTCATGGAATGCGTGATGACGCCGCCCCAGCAAGCATGCTTGTTGTCGCCGCAGCGATCCACCACCACGATGTCGCCCGGACGCACGAGCTTGGTAAGGTAATGCAGGATCGTGCTGTCCGCATGCGGCAGCCGCACGGTGACGGCGGTGCCAGCGACGCGTTTCTCGGGCAGGACCGCACGAAGCTCGCGGTCGACGAAGCCCGAGTGGAGGAAGTGCCCGACGGTCGCGGTCTCGACTTTCTCCAGCAGATCGACGAGCTCGGGCGAGATCTGCTTCGGCATGGGATTGACGGTGAACATGCGCACTCTCCTCAGGCCAGAACGTGATGCTGAGCCACGGGCACATTGCGGCGCACGTGCTCGATATAGTCGAGATCGAGGCGTGCACTGGTGGTCGCGACCTTGTCGGAGCACTGGGCGACCATGTGTCCCCAGGGATCGATCACCATGGAATGGCCCCAGCACCACTTCTTGCCATCAGCATGCGAGAGCACCTGTCCGACCGCGAGGAAGTAGGTCTGCGTCTCGATGGCGCGGGCGCGGGCCAATGCCTCCCAATGGTCCTTGCCGGTCATGAGCGTGAAGGCGGCGGGCAGCACGATCACGTCGGCGCCTGCATCGCGCAGCTTACGGAAGAGCTCGGGGAAGCGGATGTCGTAGCAGATGGCACAGCCGACGGTGACGTCTCCGACCTTGTAGGTCACGACGTCCTGGCCGCGACTGATCGTATCCGACTCGCGGTAGCTCATGCCGCCCGGGATATCGACATCGAAGAGGTGGATCTTGCGGTAGCGAGCAAGCTCTTTCCCGTTGGGGCCGAATACCAGGGTGGTGTTGTAATGGTTGTTGCCCTCGCGCTCGACGACGCTGCCGGCGTGGATGGTCACCCGATGCTTGGCGGCAAGGCCCGACATGAGCTTGTAGGACTCGCCGTCGGGGAAGAACTCGCCATTGCCGTGGATGTTGTCCCGCCCCTCGCCGAGATAGGCATAGTACTCGGGAAGGACGATGAGATCCGGCGCCTCCTCGGCTACCGCCTTCTCGATCATCGCAGCGGCGGTTTTCAGATTCTCCGCCTTGTTGTTCTGGGAATTCATCTGAATTAGACTGACTTTCACGTCACGGCCTCCTTTGAACCTATGGCCAAATGTGAGCGTGCCGTGCTCGCCGGGACAAACGCGAAATACTTTTCCTGGAGCCTAAGTTTTCCTTGTTCGGCACCGCACAAACGGTGTGCTGTACCGTTCATCATCAGCCTACCAGGACGCTCCGTCGGTCTGCGCCAATGAGAAACTGTGGGCGACGTCCTGCGCCATTTGCGCCATCACGGCCGAAATCAGGTTATCCGGATGGTCGGAATAGACTGCGTGGAAGCCGAGCGGCGGAAAGGCTGGCGTCACATCGAGCGCTACCAGCTTTCCGCTCGCGAGCTGCTCCCGCACGATCACGGTTGGCAGTGGCGTTATACCGATGCCGTCCTGCGCCAGCCGGATGATGGTGGCGAGGGAATTGGAATTGTATATCGTCGGATCCTCGATCCCTGCATCGGCGAGCTGCCGCAGAATGCGGTGGTGAGGCACGCTGTCCTTGGAATAGGCCAGGATGGGATGGTCCGCGACCTCCGCCAGGGACAGTGGCTTGTTGGGAAGGCCAAGCTTCGGGCTAGCAAGCCAAGTGCACGCGAAGGTGCATAAATCGAGATTGATGATTTCGGGGGCGATCACCGGCCCCATGATGAGTGCAAGGTCGATACGTCGTTCGGCAACCTCACGGGCGAGATCAAGACTCGTGTCGGTATTGAGATCGATGGCGACGCTCGGATAGCGCGCCCGGATGCGCTCGATGAACTGCGGCAGCCAAGCATGAACGATGGAGTCGATCGTACCGATCTTGATCGATCCACGCAGGCTACCGGGATCGCTGACGGCCTCCCGGAACTCGTTGGCGACCCGCACCAGTTCCTCGGCCTTCGGCACAGCCTGCTGCCCTAAGGGGGTGAGGCGGACGCAGCGGACATCACGCTCGAAAAGACGGATCCCTAGGTCCCGCTCCAGGGTCGCAATACGGTTCGAAATTGCCGCTTGTGTGGTGTGAAGCCTCTCGGCTGCTGCGCTAAAGCTACCCAGCCTCGCGACCCAGAGAAACGTCTCGACGAAGCGTAGGTTCATTGCCGAACAGCCTTTTGGTACGAAACTTCCTCCTTAGAGGCTAAAGGCACCCCTGCAAGCGATGCAAGTCATCGATACGTCTGAGAAGCACGGTGACCATCAGACGAGATGTGGTCAGCCGATGGTACAGTCGTTTGGTTTGTTCTTGGGCCTGTTTTGTCGCCCATGGCGGCGGCAAGATCGCCGCATGCCTGATCCCACCCTGAGGACAAGACCATGCGGATGATCCCACGAACGAGCTTCA
>NZ_JBVVAK010000036.1:0-66097 GCF_055792825.1 Microvirga sp. GN3 | reverse complement strand
CCTGGTTCTGGTGACCGAGTGGGATACGTTCCGCGCGCTCGACCTTGCCCGCCTGAAGGCGACGCTCGCCGCCCCGGTGGTGGTCGACCTTCGCAATGTCTACCGCCCCGAGGAAATGCGCCGCAACGGCTTCACCTATGTCAGCATCGGGCGGTCCTAAGCCATGAAGGAGCGATCGGCTTGCGCGTCGCTCCTCCGAATGCCATGAGTGAGAGAGCCCCACCTGGAGCCCCCCATGCAGACCTTCTTCGTCGAGATCAAATGCAAGCTCGGCAAGACCTACGCCGTCGCGAATGCTCTTGCCGACCGGGAAATCGCGTCCGAGATCTACTCGACGGCCGGCAATTACGACATCCTCGCCAAATTCCACGTGGATGACGGAGTCGATATCGGCCATTTCATCGCCGAGAACGTGCAGGTCATCCCCGAAATCGCCGACACGCACACGATCATCACGTTCAAGGCGTTCTGAGTCCCCGGACGAATTTCAGGTGTTTCCAAGCACAGCACGGGGATTCCACCCGAGATAATATCGGGCTCCTTCAGGGAGGAGCCGATGTCATCTCATATGGATTGGCACAGGGTCTACGACTTCTGGTTCCCGGTCGATTTGTCGTGCTCCGGCATCGCGACGCACTGGCAGATGATGGCCTGGTGGATGCGTGGCGGAGCTAATGCGGAACTGCACCAGTTCGCTCCCCTGGTTCACGCAGCCAAGGCTGGCGAGCTCAACCATTGGCTTGAGACGCCTCTCGGCCGGTTGTGCCTGATCATCGTGCTCGATCAGTTTCCGCGCGGCTTGTTCGCGGGCACGCCGGAGGCCTACTCCTCCGACCCGGTCACCTTGAGGATCGCCGAGGAGGGTTTCAGGAATGGGCATTACGAGGCCCTGACCACTCCTTATGAGAAGTTCTTCCACTTCCTTCCCCTCGCCCATGCGGAGGGTCCGGATCATCTGGAGCGGATGAGGCGCATCGTTGCCATCTCGGAGCGGGCCATTGATGAGGCTCCGGACGATCTCAAGGCGGTCTGGCAATTCTCTCTCAGTCAGGCCCAGGCCAATTTCGATATCATCTCCCGTTTCGGCCGGTTCCCGCACCGCAATCCGGTTCTCGGGCGGACCTCTACGCCGGAGGAGCTGACCTATCTCGCCAAGGGCGACTTCGTGCACACACGCTCGCTGCCGGCTTCGGCATCTTCAGCCATCAGCGCAGTTGGATGATCGGGAAAGGGGTTCGCGCTCTTTCCCGAAATCGACAGCGGTCAATAACCGACCGTGAAGCGCTGGCGGGAATGGGCGGGCTTCTCCACCTCGTCGACGAGTGCGATGGCATAATCCTCGAAGGAGATGCTGCTGCCCTGCTCGTTGGTAAGGAGCTGGTCCTTGCCGAGGCGGAAGCGGCCAGTGCGCTCTCCTGGAACGAACATTGCCGAGGGTGAGATAAACGTCCAATCGAGCTCCCTCTCCTGCCGCAGAAGATCGAGGAAGGCGGCCCCCGCCGAGGCTTCGGCCTTGTAAGCGCTCGGGAAGTCCGGCGTGTCGACCAGCCTGATACCCGGCGCGACCTCGAGGCTGCCGGCGCCACCCACGACCAGATAGCGTTCCACCCGGGAGCTGCGGGCGGCTCCGATCAGCTTGTGAGGATCGCTCTGCGTAAAATGGACCGCACTCACAGCGACGTCATGGCCAGCGAGGAGTTCAGACAGGCGTCCCTGATCGCTCACATCGCCTCTTCTGGCAGTGACATTGACCTGGGCCGGCACCTTGTCCGGATTGCGGACGATGGCTGTAATTTCATGCCCGCAGCGGGAGAGCTCGGCCAGGATCCGCGAGCCTGCGTTACCGGTGGCTCCGACGAGTGCAACTTTCATGATTGGTCTCCAACAAGGTTTCTATCAGATACTAGGTGTGATAAAGCCTTATTGGTGTAAAGAAGGCACTTTCAGATCACTTGGTTACCTGGGAGATACCGGCATGAACGTACCCAATCCTTATGCCGCCGCCTGCCCGACACGCCTCGTGCTCGACCGGGTTGCGGACAAATGGACGGTGCTGATCCTGGGGCTGCTGGCGAAAGGGCCGATGCGGTTCAACCAGTTGCGCCGCCAGATTGAGGGCCTGTCGCAGAAGATGCTCTCGCAGACTCTCAAAAGCCTCGAGCGAGATGGCTTGATCGGTCGCAGGGCCTTTCCGACCGTGCCGGTCACGGTCGAATACAGCATCACGCCGCTCGGCCAGACCCTTGCCTCGACGGTGGACGCCTTAAGAATTTGGGCGGAGACGCATATCGGAGAGGTTGTCGATGCGCAAAAGCGCTATGACGCAGCAGCATGAACCGAAAACGGGCGGGATCGAACAGAGACGTTTCTCGAAGGCCTAGCTGCCAAACCGGACGCGCTAGCTTCAGGCTCCCGCCTTTATTGCACCAGCGGGGCAGCCTCGGCCGTCCGCTCAGGCCGACGGGTGATCTCTGCGAGATAGGGACCGATGCCCTCATAGCGGTCGAGACGGCGGACGATCTTCGAGTCGATCTTGTCGTAGAGTTCGGCCACGCTGACCGAGCGGCGCTTGCGGCCCTTCCCTTCCATGAACAGACCGGCATTGGCCTTGGCCGCCTTCGGGAAGAGCTTGGAAGCCTTCATGTTCGGGTCCTGGTCGAGGACTTCGAGGAAGCGAACGGCGCTGGATGCACCTAGGAAATGAGCCAAGTAGAGTTCAGCCTCGGCCAGCTCGCGCTCCCCTTCGGCCTGCAGGGCGCGTTCCACGTCCTTGATCAGCTCACCGGCCATGAGAGCCGAGAAATAGGGATCCGTCCGCAGGCTCATGATCCATTCCCGGTGCTTGGCATCCACCTCTAGCTCACCGTTAACGTAGCCGATTGCCTCCGCTGCCGCGCCGAACCCGTAGTCGGCGGCATGGGCATAGACGGTCTCGATCCAGGTGCTGTCGATGAACTGGAACAGTCCTTGGGCGGATGAGGTTGGCGCCTTGGCCTCCGGCGAGAGGCTCGATTCCACATCGGCCAGAGTCATCATGTAGACCGGATCCACGCCGGTCACATGGGCTGCCTTGAGGATGGAATGCACCAGCCAGCGCGGCACATTGCGGCCGTTGAACGGGATCAGCTCGTCCGGATCGCCGGCCACTTCCTCCGGTAAAGTCTCAGGGGCCGGCTTTACGGCCCGCGGCTTCACGAAGGAGAAAGCCCCCTCGAGAATGGCTTGAAAGAGCCCCGGCTCCTTTCCGAGCTTCGGCGTGAAATCCATGGAGGCCATGACGACCGGCTTCACCATGGGTGCGGTAACGGGTCTTGCCAACAGAGCGCTTGGGAGGGTCGCGACGGCGGCGGGGCCTGCCGTCAGGCCCTGAAGGCCCACAATCAGGCCCGCGACCAAGGTCAAGTGAAGGAAACGGCGGTAGCTAACATTCTTGCGCTCATCCGCAACGGGCTGCGGAACCGCGCAAAGCAGCGTTCTCGCGTTACTCATCATCACTTATCCCGCAACAGCCCGACCTGACGGTCGGGCCTTCCCTTGTGTCATTCTAAGACAAGGGTTGACGGGTAGTTGTGACGAGAATCGGTCAGCTTGACCATAAGAGGTAGGATTTCGCTAACCTTACCGGCATTTTCCCCGAAAAATTCTCAGGGTTTGCCTGGAAATTTAGGATGAGGACTGTGCGACAAGCTGTGCGTTCGTCCGCTCAAGGCGCTTCGCCAGTTCCCGCATGATCGCCAGGGACATCTGCGGGAACTGGGCGAGAAGCTCGAGGAAGACCCGCTTGTCGATTCTCAGGGCTGTGGTCGGCTCGGCTGCCATGATTGTGGCGGAACGGGGCGTGTCCGAGAGAATGCCCATCTCGCCGACGAGGGCATTGCTCCCGAGTTCGGCCACCTGGATGTCCCCTCCCGGCGTATTGAGGAGCACGCTCGCCCGGCCGTCGAGGATCACGTAGGCGGCGTCGGACGGATCCCCTTGCGAGAAGAAGCGCTGCCCGCCGGAAAACTGCACCCGCTCGCTCGTGAAGGCGAGAAGCTTCAGGCGGGCTGGATCCACATCCCGGAACATCGGGACCTGCCGCAAGGACTGAACCTCGGTTTCAAGGGTCATGCCACCTCTCCTGTTATCTTTTGGGCGGTATCCGGTTCAGGTCTGGCGGGCCTGAGAGCCGGAGCGGCCGTCTTTTCCGTGATGATCTGTCCGTCGCGGAAGCGCAACTGAACATCGAAAGCGCCTGCCTGTCGATCATTCGGAAGGACCATGAACAGGCTTTGTTGATCGAGAAGCTCCAGCAGCAATTCAAGCAATTGATGGCCGCGCGCTTCTTCGAACGGCGCAAGCGCCCCGTCGATGACGAGAACGTCCGGGCGCTTCACGAGGCAGCGCACGAGACTTACGCTCGCCCTCTCCTGCGGCGTCAGGAGCCGGCCCGCCGTGCCGACCTGATAATCGAGGCCGATGCGCTCGATATCCTCCAGCAGGTCGAGTTCCCGCACCACCGTTGCAACCGCCTCCGCGACCCGAATACGGGCATTGGCGACCTGATAGCTGACGCGCCCGAACAGAAGGTTGTCCCGCAGGGGAGCGGCGGCGCAGAAGCGCTCAGGATCGAGAAACTCCACACCCTCGGAGGCGAACTTGGCGAGCACCTCCCGAACGAGGCCGCGAGCCTCTACGATCCGGGTCATCAGCCCGCCGTCGAGAAGACCGAGGCGGTGCCGGGCTTCGATATAGGCCAGAGGCAGGGCCAGAAGTCGTGTCCGGTCCTCCCGCCTCAGACTGCCCTCGCCCCGGGCATGCCGGCGCAGAATGGCCTCGAAGTCCCGCAGTTCCTCGGCGCCGATGAAGGAAAACTGCTCGAACAGCGAATGGCCGGGGGGCAGTCCCTCGAAAATTTCGGTCATGGTCTCGGCGATCTGCAGGCCCATGCGGACCAGATCGTCGGTCAGCCCCGCCCTGTCGATGGCGCTGCGGAACCGGTTGTTCTCGGCCAGATTGCGCCCCTTGAACTCGTCCGAGATCGGCACACCGAAGAGAAGATTCTCGGCAATGGTGGCCTGACTGTTGTAGCGCGCAGGATCGAAGGGCTCGACCAGATCGGCCATGCCGTTCGACTGGAACGTTTCACGCAGGCGCCGCCTTGCTTCGACCATACGCTCGGCAAGAGCCATGTGGCGTTCGGGGTCGATCCTGCCCGCCAAGCCGAACAGGTAGATCGTGTCCCCCATGCCGATGCGGTCCAGGAGATCGAGGAGAATGCGATCGAGATCGCTTTCATTCCTTGCCCCGACCCGCTCGTAATCAACCCATCGATCTCCGATGCTCTCAATCGGATTGCCAGTTCTGATCGCCTCGGCGATTCGGCGGTCCATTTCCCGCCTTTCCTCCTCCGTTTTGCCGAGAGGTTTGGAGCGCAGGCCATAGACGAGATTGTCGCGGATGCTGCCGGGAAAGAGAATGGGATCGACCCCCGCATAGGCGATCCTGTGCCCGACCACAGATCCGGGAAGCTGCGTCAGATCGCGCTCGCCGATGCGGATCTGGCCGCTGAACTCCGGCATGCGCCGCGCAATGATGCGCGCCAGAGAGCTCGCTGCGGCACCACCATTGGACATCAGCGCCACACTCGCGGGCAGATCGAGCGCGAAAGCCCCTCCTTCGATGATCATGTCGCCATGGGGCCCGGCGACGCGGATGTCCTCGGCCACGAGCGGCCCGATCAGCGGTGCATCCTGCTCCGCCTCCTCGCGCGCCTCGAGCAATGGCATGAGCCGCTCTTCCGCGAAATGCTGGGTGACCTGATCGTACTTTACCTGAACGTCGAGACGCTGCTGGTCCCAATCGATCAACTCCTTCAAGGGCGGCGGCAGCTCGCGGTAAGCGCCGATGACGGCGACGAGCTGACCGATATCGAGGGTGCCGCGCAGGGCGAAATAGCCGCCGATGGCGTAGAAGAAGAACGGCGTCAGCTGCGCAAGGAAGTTGTTGAGCGATTTGACGAAAAATTTCCGGTTATAGATCTTGAGCCGGATGGTGAAGAGATTGAAGAGCCTGTGTCCAATCTCCGCCCGTTCCCAATTGGAAGCATTGTGAACCTGAACGACCTCAATGCCGTCCTGGACCTCGGCAATGCGCCCTGCCAACTGACGGGACGCGATCTGCCGCTGTTTTCCCAGGCGAAGCAGCTCTCGCCGCAGCCGCGGAATGATCGTGAACTGTATGGCAATCACCGCCAGTGCGATCAGACCGAGCCAGACGTTCTGGATCATGATGAAAGCAAGCGCCGTGATGGCCTGCAGGCCGAGGAAGATCGGGGTGATGAAGGCATCCCCGATGAATCCGCCGATAGGCTCGACCTCGTCCTTGATGATCGTGGCCGTCTCGGAGGATTTGACCGTGCGCAGGGCGTCCGGGGTAAAGCGCAGGACCATGGCAAACAGGTCGAAGCGCATGCGCCTCAGCATCCGCTCGCCCAGGATACCCTTGGCGACGTTGATCCAGTACTTGAACGCCCCGTTGACGACGACGAAGAACAGGAACAGGCATGAGAGACCGAAGAGCAGGCCGAGCCGGCCGACCTGGAAGCCTTCGAAGATTTCCAGGGTGCCGCCGCCCAGCCACCGCGGCAAGCCATAGCTGAGGTGAAGGAAGGGGGCCGTAGGATTGCCGTCTCTGAAAGCCTCGCCCTGGATCGCCTGGTTCACGATCTGGCGAGGCAGATCCAGGGACATGAAATAGAACGGCAGGGAAGCGAGCACAACGGCGCAGACAATCAGCTGGTCGCGCTTGGAATGTATCCAAATATACCTAAAGAGGCTCTTTTCCATTGCCCAACGGTTACCACTTCTGTACGCCTGGATGAACCTCTTTCCGATCTCGGGCAATGCCTTATTTGATCGATAGGGACTTTAGCGCATCGTGCGGAAAAGTGGATCCGGTTTTCACTGACGTGGCCCTTCGGGTCGCTGACGCGGCCCTCTGGGTCCGCCCCCAACAATGCGCTATGTATAGAGGGAGTATCGGAAGTGATCCCAAAAAGTGGGTCTACTTTTGGGTCCGATGCTCTAGAAGGTAGAGAAGGCGAATGGGTCGTCAATCGAGCGACCGCCTGACCGTAGGGGCAGCCGCATGGCAGACCTGGTGATGGACTTTGATCAGGATGCAGGTTCTGCCTCGGTGCAGCCGGAGAGCGCCCGCGGAACGAGAGTTCTTATCTATAGCCATGACACCTTTGGCCTCGGCCATCTGCGCCGGTCCCGGGCGATTGCGAATGCCATCGTGCAGGACCGTCCGGACACCTCGGTCGTTATCATCTCGGGCTCGCCCGTCATCGGCAATTTCGAATTCGACAGCGGGGTCGACTACATCCGCATCCCGGGGGTCACGAAGCTGCCGGACGGGGATTACCGCAGCCTCAACCTCAACGTGGAGCTGGATGAGGCGGTGGGTCTGCGCCAGGCGCTCATTCTGCAAGCCGCCAAGGCTTTCAAGCCGGATGTCTTCATCGTCGACAAGGAACCGACGGGCTTCCGTGGTGAGGTCGTGCCAGCGCTCGATTACCTTAAGGCGGCCGGTTGCCGCCTCGTGCTTGGCATCCGCGACGTGATGGATGAACCGGCCCTTCTCGTGCCGGAATGGGAGCGCAAGGGCGCGAAGGAGGCCCTGATCCACTATTACGACGAGATCTGGGTTTACGGTCTCAAGGACATCTATCAGCCGCTCAAGGCACTCGATCTGCCCGTGGAGGTCAAAAGGCGCATCACCTATACCGGCTACCTGCGCCGGGACCTGCCGCCAACACAGTCCCTGACCAAATACCCCAAGATCACGAAGCAGCCCTTCATTCTGGTGACCACTGGCGGCGGCGGCGATGGCGACGACCTGATCGACTGGGTCATCTCGGCCTACGAGACCGATGCGGAACTCGAACAGCCGGCACTCATTCTCTTCGGGCCGTTCATCGACCGAGACAAACGCCGCTCCTTCGTCGAACGCATCGCCAAGCAGCCGAAGCTCGATGTGATGTCCTTCGACAACAAGATCGAATGGCTGATGAAGAAGGCGGACGCCATCGTGGCCATGGGCGGATACAACACCTTCTGCGAGGCCCTGTCCTTCGACAAGCGCACGCTGATCGTCCCGCGGACCAGGCCCCGCCTGGAGCAATATATCCGCGCCGTCGAGGGCGAGCGGCTCGGGCTGGTGAGCATGCTGAGCGACTACAAGAAGCCGCGGACGCCGGAGCGCATGGCCGCCGCCCTGCGTTCTCTGTCATCGCAGCCGCGCCCGTCGGATGTCACCGTTCCCGGCCTGCTTGATGGACTTGACCGGGTGCAGGAGCGGCTCAAGGCTCTCACGGGGTCCAAGACGCCATTTGCCCCTGCCTACCATCAGGCAGCCGAGTAAAAGTATCGATGCTTCCCACATTGACAGCCCGGCGCATCGCCGTCGTCGTCAAAGGCTATCCACGCCTTTCCGAGACCTTCATTGCGCAGGAAATCCTGGCCCTCGAGCAACGCGGCCTCGCGCTCGAGATCTGGTCCCTTCGGCATCCGACAGAACGGGCCGTGCATCCCATGCACAAGGCGATCAAGGCGCGGGTTACCTATCTGCCCGAGTATCTCTACGAGGAGCCGTTGCGCGTGCTACGCGGCGCCTTCTGGAGCATGGGGCAAAAGGGTTTCAAGGCGACGATCAAGGCCTTCTGGCGCGATCTGAAACGCGACTTCACCGCCAACCGGATACGCCGCATCGGCCAGGCCTTCGTGATGGCCCGGGAGATGCCGAAGGACGTGCGGCATCTGCATGTGCATTACCTTCACACGCCGGCATCCGTCGTCCGCTATGCCGCCTTGCTCACGGACCGGAGCTGGACCTTCTCGGCCCATGCCAAGGACATCTGGACGACGCCCGACTGGGAAAAGCGCGAGAAGATGGCGGAAGCCCATTGGGGCGTGACCTGCACAGCGCAGGGAGCGGGCAATCTTCAATCGCTGTCGCATTCTGACAAGGTATCGCTTGTCTATCACGGGCTCGATCTTTCCCGCTTCCCCGCGGCCCCTGAAAGCCGCCCTGTAAGGGATGGCTCTGACCCGCTCGATCCGGTGCGGATCGTGTCCGTCGGACGGGCCGTAGCGAAGAAGGGTTATGGCGATCTGATCCAAGCTCTCGCCGCCCTGCCCCAGGATCTTCACTGGCGCTTCGCCCATGTGGGCGGCGGAGAGTTGCTCAACACCCTGAAAAAGCAGGCGCAGGAAGCAGGCATCGCCGACAGGGTGGCCTTCCTCGGCTCCAAGGCGCAGCCAGACATCATTGCTCTCCTGCGCGAAGCCGACCTTTTCGTCCTGCCCTCGAAGGAAGCGAAATCCGGCGACCGGGACGGATTGCCGAACGTCATCATGGAAGCGGCAAGCCAAGGGCTTGCCATCGTGGCGACGGACTTCGCGGGCATTCCCGAATTCATCCGCAACGGCTTGGAAGGCCAGCTCGTGCCACCGGGCGATTGGGAGGCTTTGTCCAACGCCCTCAATCTCCTCGCTCGCAATCCGGAACACCGGAAAACCCTCGGGGATGCCGCCTTCTCGCGCCTGCGGCGGGACTTTTCCATGGAAGGTGGGATCGACGTGCTGGAGGCACGCCTCCGGGCCGTGACCGACGTACCAAAGAGAGAACCGGAGCGGGTGTGACCATCTCAAGGCCCGTTGCGTTCTACGCCCCCTTGAAGAGCCCGAACCATCCGCTTCCCTCGGGCGACCGCACCATGGCGCGCCTGTTGATGAAAGCCTTAGACCGGGCAGGCTATTCGCCATTTCTCGCCAGCGAAATACGAACGCTCGACAAGACAGGCGACCGGCAGCGTCAGGAAAGCCTTCGGCAACGATCGCTTGAAGAGGCTGATCGCCTCATCGCGCATTATCAAGCACTACCTGAAGAGAACCGCCCCTGCCTGTGGTTTACCTATCACGTCTATTACAAGGCGCCGGACTGGATCGGCCCACCTGTCACGAAAGCTCTCGGCATTCCCTATGTGATCGCGGAAGGATCGAGAGCGGCGAAACGTGCGCAAGGTTCGTGGGCCCTTGGTCATGACGGGGCGGAAGCTGCTCTGGATCGGGCCGATGCGATTTTCGTCATGACCGCGCATGACCGGGAGGCGCTGGAGAGAGCAAGGCCATCGCATCAGGCTCTGGTCGATCTGCCGCCGTTTCTGGATTTGGCGGAATGGCCTGCATCGAGCGAACGTCCTTCGCCACAAACCGAACCACGTCTTCTCACGGTGGCGATGATGCGGGAAGGCGACAAGCTCGCCTCCTATCGCATTCTGGCGGCAGCTCTTCAGCGGATTCGGCACCTGCCATGGTCCCTGGACGTGGTGGGTGATGGGGAGGCACGGGAAGAAATCGTGCGGCTCTTCTCTCCCATGGCACAACGTGTGCGGTTTCACGGTCAGATCGAGAGCAGAGCCGAGCTGACCGCGCTCTACGAGATAGCCGATCTCTTCGTCTGGCCTGCGGTCAACGAAGCCTACGGAATGGTGCTGCTGGAGGCTCAGGCTCTCGGCTGCGCGGTGGTAGCGGGTGCCTATGGCGGCGTTGCCAGCGTGATGCGCGACGGGAAGACCGGACTATTGACGCCGCCCGGCGACCTTGCGGCCTTCGCGGATGCGTTGAGCAATCTCCTGCAGGATCGGGAACGGCTGCAGAGCCTCGGCGCCAGCGCGTCCCGTTTCGTTAAACAGGAACGCGATCTCGCTCATGCCGCTTTGCGCTTGCGCAATGCGCTCGAACCGCTCACGACTTAGAGCGGGAGAATGAGCTTGCGCATTCTGATTGTCGTCACGCATCTGTTGGGATCGGGCCACCTGACGAGGGCGGCGGCCCTTGCACGGGCTTTTGCGCGAAAAGGACATGAAACGACGCTGGTGTCGGGCGGAAGCCCTGCCAGGCTGCCCGATCTGGAGACTGTAACCTTCGTTCAGCTGCCACCCGTGCGGACTGTCGGCACGGATTTCAAGACGCTGCTCGATGAACGCTTTGAGTCGGTAGATGCAACCTATCTTGAACGGCGCCGAACCCTTCTGCTCAACGCGTTGAAAGAAACTCGGCCCGATATTCTCATCACCGAGCTTTTTCCCTTCGGCCGTCGCGTTCTGAAGGATGAATTCAGCGCTTTGCTCGATACCGCGCGTAACGCGAATCCACGCCCGCTGGTTTTGTGCTCGATCCGAGACATCCTCGTGCCCTCCTCGAAAGCCTCGCGGATCGCGGAAGCGCATGAGCGTGTGCTTCGCAATTACGACGCCGTTCTCGTTCATGGCGATCCGGAGATGGTGCCACTGGAGGCTTCCTGGTCGTTGGACGAGCGGATCAGGCCCCTCATCCGCTATACCGGCTATGTGGACGAGAACGAGGAACCTGTCCCGGACACTCACAGACACGGAATCGTGGTCTCCGGTGGATCGAGTGCAGCAAGCCTCTCGCTCTATCGTACGGCCCTTGCGGCAGCCCGAGACATCGCCGACCGGTCCTGGCGCATCCTCATCGGACGGGGCGTTGGAGAAGCCGATTTCCTGGTCCTTCAGGAAGGCGCTCCACCTCACGTCACCGTCGAGCGCGCACGGTCAGATTTCCGTTCTCTGCTTTCCGGCGCCGACCTCTCCGTGAGCCAGGCTGGCTATAATACGACCATCGATCTCCTGCGCAGCGGCGTGACATCGGTTCTCGTGCCGTTCGAGGCAGGGTCCGAGACGGAGCAGCGCCTGCGCGCCGAGCGTCTTCAAGCGCTGGGCCTTGCTGAAATCGTGCCCGAAGCAGAGCTGTCACCGCAAAATCTGGCCGACGCAATCCGGCGCGGGCTAACCCGTGCGCCCGCCGCGCCTCCGTCCATATCCGTCGACGGAGCCCGGCGGAGCGTTGCCGTGGCCGAAAGCCTCGCGCACTCCAAGCCCGCTCTTCAGCAAAGCATCGACTGGGCACCCTTGGATCTGGCTCTGGACCGGGCTCGGGATCAGGGCTGCCCCATCCGCTTCTGGTGGCGGGACGACGATGCGGTGGCCGATACGCCCCAGCTCGACCGACTTCTCGGTCTCGCCCGCCACTACGACGCCGGAATCGGCTTGGCCGTCATTTCTGAAAGCATTGAAGCATCGCTCGCCCTGCGTCTGGCAGGAGAGGACAAGGCCTTCACTCTCGTCCACGGCTGGAGCCATGCCAATCATGCCCCTGCCGCCGAGAAGAAGGCCGAGTTTGGTGCCCATCGCCCTCTGGACGTCATGGCGGCACAGGCGAAACAGGCGCTTCATGTGGCACGGGAGCATCTCGACTCCAGGGTCCTGCCGGTCTTCGTGCCGCCCTGGAACCGGATCTCTCGAAATCTCGTCCCTCACCTGCCGCGCCTGGGATTTCGGGGCCTATCCACCTTCACCGACCGGAAGGCCTCCTTCCCCGCCGAAGGGCTGATTCAGATCAACACCCACATGGATCCCATCGATTGGCACGGCACGAAGAGTCTGGCCGATCCGGCACTGATCATTGCCAATCTCGCCAGAGCGATTGAGCGGCGTGTCGCGGGCGAAGCGGATCGCGACGAGCCGATCGGGTTTCTGACCCATCATCTCGTCCATGACGACGTCATCTGGGCGTTATGCGAAAGACTTATCGCCCATCTCGCCGCCAGAGACATACGTTTCCTGTGTCCCGATGTGTGTTTCGGCTTGGAAACAAGATCACATTTGAGATCTAATGAGATCTAATGCGTTATGCTCATAGTTCCTGGAGGAGCATATGGAAGCGCCACTCCTGTCGGTTCGCCAGCTGACAGTTGATTTCAACACCGATGCCGGAAATTTCCGCGCGGTCGATGGCCTGACATTCGATATTCCCAAGGGGAAGACGGTGGCGCTCGTCGGCGAGTCCGGATCCGGCAAATCGGTGACGGCGCAGGCCATTCTCCAGATTCTGTCCAAGAAGGCCAAGATCACCAGCGGCGCCATCCTCTTCAACGACCCCGCCAACGGCGGAACGGTCGACATCGCGGCGCTTCAGCCCGAGAGCGATGCCATGCATGCCCTGCGCGGCGGACGTATCGCCATGATCTTTCAGGAGCCGATGACGTCCCTGTCACCGCTCCACACCATCGGCGACCAGATCTCCGAGGCGCTGATGATCCATTCGAATGCGGATCAGGCCAAGGCGAACCAGCGGACCATGGAGGTGCTGGCCCGGGTCGGCTTTCCCGATCCGAAGCGAGCCCTGAAAACCTACCCGTTCGAGCTCTCCGGCGGCCTTCGCCAGCGTGCCATGATCGCCATGGCGCTTATCACCCGCCCCGCCCTCCTGATCGCGGACGAGCCGACGACGGCACTCGACGTGACGACGCAGGCGCAGATCCTGGATCTCATCAAAGAGCTCCAGATCGAGACCGGCATGTCGGTGCTTCTCATCACGCACGACCTCGGCGTCGTCGCCAACGTGGCTGACGAGGTGGTGGTGATGTATCGAGGCAGGATCATGGAGGCCGGGTCACGGGAGAACCTCTTCCGCAACCCGCAGCACGCCTATCTCCAGGCGCTCATGCGCGCCGTTCCGCGCTTTGCCATGGCGGAGAACGAGCGCCTGACGCCGATCCGCGAAGTGACGAGCGCGACCCTCGCATCGGCCGATGCACCCGAACGCATCCAGCCGAAGGGTCCCATTCTGAAGGCCGAGCGCCTCACGAAATGCTTCACCCTTCGGTCGGGCTGGTTCTCCGGCAAGACCCAGGAGATCCGCGCGGTCAGCGAGGTCGATCTGGCCCTGCCTGCCGGCAAGACGCTTGGGCTCGTGGGCGAATCCGGCTGCGGCAAGACCACCGTGTCCAAGATGATCATGCGCGCTCTCACGCCCAATTCGGGCCGGGTGCTGTTCGACGACGGCACGGGCCCGAAGGACGTGCATAAACTGGAAGGCGACGCACTGACCGCCTATCGCCGCTCCGTGCAGTTCATCTTCCAGGATCCGTTCTCGTCGCTTAATCCGCGCATGACGGTCTACGAACTTCTGACCGAGCCCCTGCGCATCCACGACATCGGCACCTCGGACGAGCGCTATGAGCGCGTGAAGCAGCTCCTCGACATGGTCGGTCTCGATCAGCGTTCACTCAGGCGTTATCCGCATTCGTTCTCCGGCGGCCAGCGCCAGCGTCTCGGCATCGCGCGGGCACTCGCTCTCGAGCCGCGCGTCCTGCTCTGCGATGAGCCTGTTTCAGCTCTCGACGTGTCGGTCCAGGCACAGGTGCTGAACCTGCTCAAGGATCTGCAATCGGCTCTCGGGCTGTCCTATCTCTTCGTGTCCCACAACCTCGCGGTCGTGGACTATATCGCCGATACCATCGCGGTCATGTGCCGGGGCTATATCGTCGAAGAGGCACCGAAATCCTCGCTCTTCCGCAATCCGGTTCATCCCTACACGCAGGCGCTCCTTGCCGCCGTGCCGGATCCGGATATTGACCGGCCCTTGGACTTTGCCAAACTGCGAACCGGCCGCTTCTCTCACCCGTCGGAATGGCCAGAACCCTTCCGCATCAAACCCGGTGAGTTCGGCCTGATGAAAGAGATCGAACCTGGCCATAAGGTTCGTCTGGGGCGCCAGACAGCCCAGGAGGCTGCGTGATGCTGCTCAAAACCCGCACACACTCGCTCATCCTTGCCGCCGCACTCGGTCTGCTCGCGCTGCCCGCCGGGGCACAGGATTTCAAGGACGCTCCTTTCTTCGCCGATCAGGTGAAGGACAAGAAGCTGCCGCCCCTGGCCGAGCGGCTGCCGAAAGCGCCCATCGTCGTCGAAGCGGCGGGCCAATATGGCGGCGACATCATCACCCTGGTGCCGCGACCGCGCGACATCCGCTACATCTCGACCTTCGCCTATACCCGCCTTGTCGGCTACGACAGGAACCTGCAGCTTCAGCCCGATCTTCTCGAAAAACTCGAGAACGAGGACGACCGGGTGTTCACCTTCGTCCTGCGCCCCGGCCATCGCTGGTCGGACGGGGCTCCCCTCACGACAGAGGATTTCCGCTACTATTGGGAGGATGTGGCGCAGAACGCGGATCTCTCACCGGCCGGACCGCCCGAATTCATGCTGGTCGACGGCAAGCCTCCGCGCTTCGAGATCCTTGACGAACGGACGGTACGCTTCACCTGGGACAAGCCCAATCCGCGCTTCCTGCCGCAATTGGCCGGACCGCTCGATCCCGGCATCTATCGGGCTTCCGCCTATCTGAAGCAGTTCCACGCCAAATATGCGGATAAGGCCGCCCTTGAGGAAAAGGCGAAGCAGCAGAAGTTGAAATCCTGGGCTGCCCTGCACAATCGCATGGACGACATGAAGGAGCAGACCAATCCTGCCCTTCCCACGCTCATGCCCTGGCGCGTCATGAATGCGGCGCCGGCCAATCGCTTCATCTTCGAGCGCAATCCCTATTACCACCGCATCGACAATCAGGGACAGCAGCTGCCCTACGTCGACCGACTCATCATGGACGTGTCGGCTCCCGGTCTCTTCGCGGCCAAAGCCAATGCGGGCGAAATCGACCTCCTGTTCCGCGGCCTCTCCATGAGCGACATCCCGGTTCTCAAGGAAGGCGAGAAGGCAAAGGGCTACACCACCCTGCTCTGGCCCTATGCACGGGGTACAGAGCTTGCGCTTTATCCGAACCTGAACACGGTGGATCCGGTCTGGCGCAAGCTCAACCGGGACATTCACTTCCGCCGCGCGCTGTCGCTCGGCATCGACCGCAAGACCTTGAACAACGCGCTGCTCTTCGGGCTCGGCACCGAGGGTAACAACACCATCGTCGCGGAAAGCCCGCTCTTTTCGAAGGAACTCCGCACAGCCCATGCCGGCTATGACCCGGCCGAGGCCTCGCGCCTGCTCGACGAGATCGGCCTGACGAAACGCAACGGCGCTGGAATCCGCCTGCTGCCCGACGGACGCGAACTGGAGATCATCGTCGAGACGGACGGCGAGAGCACCCTCGTGGTCGATGGCCTGACCCTGATCGGCGAGTTCTGGCGCGAGATCGGCGTGAGACTCTTCGTGAAGCCGCAGGACCGCACAGTTCTGCGCAACCGCTCCTATGCCGGGCTGACCGTCATGGTGGCGGCTCCCGGTCTCGACAACGCGATCCCCACCGCCATCATGCCGCCGACCGAACTCGCGCCCATGCGTCAGGATAACTACACCTGGCCGAAATGGGGCCAGTACGTAGAGACCAAAGGCAAGAACGGCGAGCAGGTCGATATTCCAGAAGCCCAGCGCCTTCTCGATCTTTATTCCACCTGGATGAACACCGGAAACCGAGATGTGCAGAGGGATGCCTGGACCGAGATGCTGCGCAATCATGCTGAGAATCAATGGTCCATCGGCACCATCTCCGGCGCACTGCAGCCCATCGTCGTCCGCAACGGATTGCAGGGCCTCCCCGCCAAGGCGCTCTACAGCTGGGAACCGACGGCGATGCTCGGCATCTATCGCGTCGATGAAATCTTCTGGAACAAAGCCGCCGGCAAAGAGGCCCGTCGATGATCCGCTTCCTGTTGCGTCGCGTCGTCACCATGGCGGTGACCTTGCTGATCATTTCGGCCTTGGTCTTCTTCATCATCAAGCTGCCGCCCGGCGACTTCCTGTCCAATCAGATCGCCGAATTGCGCGCGCAGGGAGAATCCGCCTCGATTGCGAAAGCCGAGTTCCTCATCAAGCAATACGGACTCGATAAGCCCGCCTGGCAGCAGTACCTGGTCTGGCTCGGTGTCATGCCTGGACCGAACGGCTTCTCCGGTCTGCTCCAGGGCGATTGGGGCTGGTCCTTCGAATACGACAAGCCCGTGGTGGATGTGGTCGGCGATGCCCTGTGGCTGACCCTTCTCGTCAACCTCGCGGTGGTGATCTTCATCCATGTGGTCTCGATCCCCATCGCGATCTATTCCGCGACGCGGCAATATTCCATCGGCGACTATCTCGCCACCTTCATCGGCTATATCGGCCTTGCGACCCCGAGCTTCCTGCTCGCGCTGATTCTGCTCTATTACATGAACCGCTGGTTCGGCATTTCCATCGGTGGGCTCTACGATGCAGAGTATGCGGGCGAGCCCTGGACCTGGGCCAAGACACAGTCCCTCCTCTCGCACCTTGTCGTGCCGACCATCGTGATCGGCCTCGGCGGCACGGCCGCCATGATCCGGCGCATGCGCGCGAACCTGCTCGATGAGCTCGGCAAGCAATATTACGTGACGGCGAAGGCGAAGGGCCTTGGGCCCACCAAGGCCCTGCTGAAATATCCTTTCCGCATGTCGCTCAATCCCTTCATCGCCGATATCGGCAACCTGCTGCCGCATCTCGTGTCCGGCTCGGTCCTGGTGTCGCTGGTGCTGAGTTTGCCGACGGTCGGTCCGGTCCTGCTGAGCGCGCTGAAAAGCCAGGATCAGTTCCTGGCCGGATTCATCCTCATGTTCGTCGCGGTGCTCACGGTCGTCGGCATGCTGATCTCGGACCTGTTGCTGGCCTGGCTCGATCCGCGGATCCGGATGGGAGGCGGACGATGAATACGGCCCTTCCTACCAAGCGCCATTACGTCGACCCGGCTCCCTTCGACCCCGGCAAGACCGAACCTGTCGGCGCCGAGAACGAGAGCTTTTATCGCGCCTCGTCCTGGCAGCTGATGTGGTGGAAGTTCCGCCGCCATAAGGTGGCGGTGGCAGCAGCCTTCGTGCTTCTTGTCTTTTATGCCATCGTTCCCTTCGTCGAGGTGATTGCGCCCTACAACCACACCAAGCGCCACGGCGACTTCCTCTATGCGCCGCCGCAGGGCATCCACCTGATGCATGAGGGCCGGTTCATCGGCCCCTTCACCTATCCCTACACCTACAACTTCGACCTGGAGAGCTTCCGACGCGTCTACACCGTCGATACGTCGAAGCCGCAGCCGATCCGCTTCTTCTGCCGAGGCGATGCCTATCAGTTCTGGGGCATCTGGCAGATGGACTTCCACCTCGTCTGTCCTCCGGAAGACGGCACGATGTTCCTACTCGGCACAGACAGGCTCGGGCGTGACCTGCTCTCGCGCATCATCTATGGCGCGCGGATCTCGCTCACCATCGGCATTGTCGGCATTGCGGTATCCTTCGCGCTTGGCCTCTTCTTTGGCGGCCTCGCCGGTTACCTCGGCGGCTGGGTCGATCACGTGATCCAGCGCATGATCGAGATTCTGCGCTCGCTTCCGGAACTGCCGCTGTGGCTCGCGCTCTCCGCTGCGCTCCCGGCGAATTGGAGCCCGATCCTCGTCTTCTTCGGCATCACGATTATCCTCGGCCTTCTCGACTGGCCGGGCCTTGCCCGCGCCGTGCGCTCGAAGCTTCTCTCGCTGCGTGAGGAGGATTTCGTGAAGGCAGCGGAACTGATGGGTGCCTCGAAGCAGCGCATCATTGCACGCCACCTCATCCCGAACTTCATGAGCCACCTGATCGCCTCTGCAACGCTCTCGATCCCCTCCATGATCCTCGGCGAGACGGCCCTCTCCTTCCTAGGGCTCGGCCTGCGCCCGCCGGTGACGAGCTGGGGTGTGCTGCTGAATGAGGCCCAGAACCTCGCCGCCGTGCAACTGCACCCCTGGCTCCTCTTCCCGATGGTGCCGGTGGTGATCGTCGTGCTTGCCTTCAACTTCATGGGTGACGGCCTGCGCGATGCGGCGGACCCGTACCACTAGACGTTCTTACGGAGGTGGATATGAAGCCGACACTGCTCGCTACGAAGGATGCGCTCGCGACCGTTGCGGTCAAGGATCTGGCTAAAGTCAGGACCTTCTACGAGAACACACTGGGCCTCGAGCCTGTTGAAGGCGATGAGAGTGGTGTGCAGGGCTATCGTGCAGGCTCTTCAACCATCCTTGTCTATGAATCGGCATTCGCTGGAACCAACCAAGCAACCGCTGTCACGTGGCCACTCGGCAACGACCTGGACGCCGTCATTCAGGCTCTGAAGGCGAAGGGCGTCACCTTCGAGCATTACGACATGCCTGACGCGACGCGTGACGGGGACATCCATGTTTTCGGCAAGCTGCGCGTGGCATGGTTCAAGGATCCGGACGGCAACATTTTCAATCTCGGAAATTTCTAGATCGAGCCGGGCTGCGGAATCGTTTTCATCGACGGCAGAACATGCGACACAACCAGGACCGGTGCTGCGCGATGCACCGGCATTGCTCGATTTCACTCCGAGGTATCCCGTGGCCAGACACCGACTCGACGCATCCCCCGAGACCATCCACTGGGGCTATTTCGACGCACAGCTGCCGCCACTGCTGACGGTCGATTCCGGAGATACGGTCACGATTTCCACCGTGTCGGGCGGCCCGGAGGCGATGCCGAAGGCGCCTTTCGTGGTCCCGCAAGCGCTGTCGGCCATACATGCTGCCCACAAGCCGAAGCTGCCGGGTCACATCTGCACCGGCCCGGTCGCAATCCGCGGCGCCAAAGCCGGTCAGGTTCTGGAAGTGCGCATCAAGGACATCGAGCTGCATTACGACTGGGGCTTCACCTATTCCGCACCGCTCAAAGGCGCCCTGCCCGACGATTTCGACGAGATTCACTTCATGACCATTCCGCTCGACCGCGAGCGGATGATCGGCCGATTGCCGTGGGGATTGGAACTGCCCTTGAAGCCGTTCTTCGGCGTCATGGCCGTTGCACCACCCGCCGCCTGGGGTGCGCTCAGCACCCTGCCGCCGCGTCGCAACGGCGGCAATCTCGACAACAAGGAACTTGTTGCCGGAACGACTCTCTATCTGCCGATTCATGTGGACGGCGCCCTGTTCTCCGTTGGCGACGGGCATGGTGTACAGGGCGATGGCGAGGTCTGCGTCACTGCCATCGAGACTGGGTTGATCGGCACCTTCGAGCTGCATCTGCGCGAGGATATGCGCCTCACCTGGCCGATGGCCGAGACGCCGACGCATGTCATGACCATGGCCTTCGATCCGGATCTCGACGATTGCGTGGTCATCGCGCTACGCGACATGATCGACCTGATTGTCGCCCGTACCGGCATCACGAAGCCAGAGGCCTATGCCCTGTGCAGCCTCGCGGCTGACTTACGGATCACGCAGGTGGTCAACGGCAACAAGGGCGTCCACGTGATGCTGGATAAGAACCTGTTGCAGAAGGCGCAGCGCTAAACGCTATCGTCCGGTGGCGGCTCGTCTCCGAAGATGGAGCGGCCGCCATAGGAATGGGATTTTGCCCGCTCCTGGCGGATGTGCTCTTCCACATCCGGACCTTTGGCATGGCGTTCAAGCTGACGGGCTTGGTCGTCGAGCCTTTTCAGAGCGAACAGCTCTTCCTGCTGTCCGAGCTTCGCCTTCTGGACCGCCGATTTCAGCACCCGAATGGTTTCGTCATAGACGCGCACCGGTACCGGATACGGATGCCGGTCCTTTCCACCGTGAGCCAAAGAGAAACGAGCCGGGTCGCTGAAGCGGCATGGCGTTCCGTGCACGACCTCCGCCACCATGGCGAGCGCCTGGACCGTCCGTGGTCCAACGCCGGGCGTCATCAGCAGTTCGGGAAAATCCGTAGGCCCTCGATCCGCTGCTGCAGCGAGGGTCCCGTGCAGCCGTCGCAGCACCACATCCTTCGCGCGAACGTCGTGATGCTCGGGCATCACCAGATGCGGCAGCAGCGGCTGTGGACTCGCGGCGAGCGTCGCCTCCGGCTCGCGCTCTTCGAGCGCCAGGAATTTGCGGGCGACACCATCAGGTCCCAAGGAGCCCAAAATCTCGATCTGAGCCCTGCGAGAAGCCTCCGCCCGTCGATCCGTGAGATTGACGATGGTGCCCTGCCCTTTGCCGTCGATGGCCGTGTGCGGTTCATCGACGAAGCTCTTCAGATCTTCGGACAGCCAATGGTAGCGGCGCGCGAGCCGGGACGTGTCGTTCATCCCCTGCTGCACCACCGCCCACTTGCCGTCATCCGTGACGATGAAGCCGTGGAGATAAAGATCGAAACCATCCTGGATCGCCGCGCTGTCGACCTTCGCCACGAGCCGGCTGGCATCTGCGAGTGCAGCACCGTCGAAGCCGACGCGCTCGCCGATGGCAACCAATTCATGAGGCGTCTGTCGTGAGTTCTTCCCCCGTCCGCCGCAGACGTGAATCCCGAGCTCTTTCGAGAGCGGCGTCAACCCGCGCTTCAGCGCCCCGATGACGCTGGTGGTGATGCCGGAGGAGTGCCAGTCCATGCCCATCACCGCGCCGAAGGATTGGAACCAGAAGGGATGCGCAAGCCGGCGCAGCAGCTCGTCGCGCCCGTAATGGTGCACGATGGCCTCAGTCACCACGCCGCCGAGGCGCGTCATGCGGTCGGCCAGCCATTTCGGCACATGACCGGTATGCAGTGGCAGATCGGCACTTCCGGCGCGCTTCGCCATCGAGTGATGTCTCCTTAAACTAACGATCTGAGGTATCGCGGGAGATTTCTATAGCACTCGCAATTTCATGGACGAGCGCCTCACAAATTGGCTATTTTTCTATTGGACCGGGTAGTAAACCTGTGATGCTCGCAATTTGCTCTGATTGTTGGAGCCATTCTGTAGGTCTTGTCCAATCGAGCGCGCCGTGAACCCCCGGGCACTGCTTAAATTCCTGCGTCGCCTCAAGGCAATCGGTCCAGATACCACCTCGTCGAACAAGGACGCGCTTGCCATCAGGCGTGGCAATCAACGCGGGATCATCTGTCCAAGAGCCATCCTCGGAATAAGTAAGTTGAACGTCTGACAATTTCCGCCAAACAAGCCCATAGCGATCCTCTGCCTGCCAAAGCCTATACACAACATCGGTTGGAATCGATTCAATACCTAACATTAGCAATCTGCCATCTTCGAGCTGAGCCCTGTTGACCTCGCCAGGTGCTCCAGAGACAAGGCCGGCAAAGGCAAGCATCAGAAGCAAGATTGGAGAACCAGGGATAATTCCCAACGCCCAAAAGAGGCGTCTCCGGCCAGATGTGATAACAACGCTAAGACACAACCCCGCTAGAAGAGCAGGCAAACCATAAATGATTAGCTGATCGATAAAAGCTGGTGCAAAGGCTCTGCGATTACTCTCTGTCGATAAAGCTCCCCAGAAGCTTGCAGCAAAAGCCACGCCTAAAAAAAGACGCCCACGCCAAGAGCCAGATTGCGTAACCAAAAAAGCAATAGCCTCAAGACGTACCAATGCATCACCTACCCCGCAGCAAGCGTTTCTGTGTAACATCTGCTATGGAAGGCGTCGAACTAAATCCAATAAAAAAGGCGCCCTGAGGCGCCTTTTCCATGTTCAGCCTTAGCGGCGGCGCGGGCTCTTTTCGAGCCACGCCACCTGGGCTCCATCGCCGCGGCGTCCGTCCTGACGACCGGCTGCTGGCTTTCCCTGGACGGGACGCTGTCCCTGTGCCGGACGTTGGCCTTGCGCCGGGCGCTGATCCTGTGCGGGCCTCTGCTGGTTCCCGGTAGGCTGGCCGCCCTGCAGCTGAGCGTTGCCGCCGGGCTTGCCACCGCGACCCCGACGACGCTTGGGGCCCCGATCTGCGTTCGGATCGGCGCTGCGTGGCTGGCCATGGCCCTGATGCCCGCGGGCATGGGGAGCCGGACGGCCGCGCTGCGGCTCGCGACGCTCGGAGGTCTCACCACCTGCAGGGGCGGCCGGCAGGCCTTCCGGCAGAGGCATGACCGGCACCTTGAGGCGGGTCAGCTTCTCGATGTCCTTCAGGTAAGCCTTTTCCTCGTCGTTGCAGAACGAGATCGCAAGACCGGTCGCGCCCGCGCGGGCCGTGCGGCCGATACGGTGGACGTAAGATTCCGGCACATTCGGCAGGTCGTAGTTGATGACATGCGAAACGCCGTCGACATCGATGCCGCGCGCGGCAATATCCGTCGCCACCAGAACCCGGCAGGAGCCGTCACGGAAGCCTGCGAGCGCGCGCTCACGCTGCGGCTGCGACTTGTTGCCGTGAATGGCGGCTCCGGCGATGCCGGCCTTGTCAAGACCGCGTACGACCTTGTCCGCGCCGTGCTTGGTGCGGGTGAAGACGAGGACGCGGTCGATGGACGGATCGCGCAGGAGCGTTTCGAGCAGAACCTGCTTGCGGCCGGTCTGCACGAAGATCACGCTCTGCTCCACACGCTCGGCGGTCGTCGCCACAGGCGTGACGGCCACATGGGCCGGATCGCGGAGGAAGGAATCGGCCAGCGTCGAGATCGTCTTCGGCATGGTGGCCGAGAAGAACAGGCTCTGGCGCTCCTTCGGAAGCAGGGTCACGATGCGCTTGAGCGCATGGATGAAGCCGAGATCGAGCATCTGATCGGCCTCGTCGAGGACGAGTATCTCGATGTCCCGCAGGGACAGGGACCGGCGGTCCACCAGATCGATCAGGCGGCCGGGCGTGGCGACGAGCACGTCGACGCCGTTCGCCAGCGCCTTCTCCTGGCGGGAGATGGTGACGCCGCCGAACACCACCTCAGTGGTGAGGCGAAGGTTCCGGCCATAGGCGCGGAAGCTGTCGGCGATCTGGCCGGAGAGCTCGCGGGTCGGGCTGAGCACGAGCACGCGGGCGCTCTTGTGCTTGCGCGGCTTCGGGTTCGCGTTCAGGCGATGCAGGATCGGCAGCGCGAAGGCCGCCGTCTTGCCGGTGCCGGTCTGGGCAATGCCGCAGACGTCGCGGCCTTCCATGGCATAGGGAATGGTCTGGGCCTGGATCGGCGTGGGCTTCTCATAGCCCTCGGCAGACAAGGCCTTCAGGATCGGCTGAGCCAATCCGAAATCGGTGAAGAGTGTCAAAGTGGTATCGTCTTTCGAACGGATGCGGTGAGCCGCAAAGCAGGTTCGGCTTGAGAAAGCAAAGGCGCTTCAGGGCTCTTGAGGCGAGGGCCCGCGTGATGGGGCCGTCGTATGATCAAGCGATTGAAGAAGGGGACCGGGGTCTTCGCCGTTTCGCGATTATCCGTCACGCAGTCCCACTCAAGCGCCTGAGCATCGGACCCAAAAGTGGACTTGCACTTTTGGGATCCATCCGATGCTTATTCTTATGCTGGCGCATCGTTGAGGGCGGAAAACCGGATCCACTTTTCCGCACGATGCACTAGCCGGGCGCCGTCGCCTGCTGTGCATATGGAGGCTAAAAACCTATCCGTCAACCGCAAGGCCTGACATAAAGCAGGGATGTCTCCCTCCGGCTCCATGCCCTGGCGTTTTGTCTCGGCCCTGTCATTCACGCAGCTGATCTCATATGGAACGCTCTTCTACGCCTTCGCGCTCATCATCGAGCCGATGGAGCAGGAGCTTGGATGGTCGAAAACAGCCCTGACCGCCGCCTACTCCCTCGCCCTCGCTTCCTCCGCCTTCTTTGCGGTCCCCATTGGCCGCCTGATCGACCGGGGCTATGGCCGGGCCGTCATGACGGGCGGCTCCGTCCTCGCGGCCCTGCTTCTCGCGCTCTGGGCTTGGACGGATTATTATCCGGCCTTCGTGCTGATCTGGCTCGGCATGGGCGCGGCCATGAGTGCCGTGTTCTACGAACCGGGCTTTGCGGTTCTGGCGTCCCGGCTCGGCCTTTTGACCCGCCGCGGGATCACCATCATGACCCTCGTTGGCGGCTTTGCCAGCACGGTCTTCATCCCCCTCACCCATCTGCTCATCGAGGCCTATGGCTGGCGCGGCGCGCTGCTCGTTCTGGCTGCCTTGAACCTGGCAATCTGCGCGTTGCTGCATGCGGCAAGCATCCCAGCTGCGCCAGTCCGGCCAAAGCACAGCAGCGAAAGCCACATCGCTGCCCGCCCTGTTTCGGATCCCCGCCGTGTGCTCGCCAAACCGGCTTTCTGGCTCTTTGTCGTTACTAATATTCTTCAGGGGATGATTTCGACCGGGATACCAGTTCACCTAATCCCGATCCTGCTTGAGAGGGGCTTCACTATCGACGCTGCCGTGACTGCCTATACGGTGATCGGACCGGCCCAGGTCGCGGCCCGGTTCCTGACCGGGTTTGGTGAGCGCGCCATGAGCCTGAGAGGGATCGGGGTGGCGACCATGGCCCTGAGCGTCCTTGCCTTCATCCTCCTGCCCTTCGTCCCGGCTGGCTCCTGGCTGATCTTGGGCTTTGCTGCCTTCTACGGTGCAGCCAACGGAATGCTCACCATCGTGCGGGCTCTCCTCCCACCGGAGCTGTTCGGCCGTGAGGATTACGGAACCATTCAGGGCATGATTGCCATGCCGGTCCGGATCGCCATGGCAGGCGCCCCCTTCGCTTTCGGCGCCCTCTGGGCCTGGCGGGGCAATTATGACGCCGTGCTGCTGCTATGCTTAGGCATGGCCGTGTGCTCCCTGGTCGCTTTCATGCTAAACCTAGCCTTGGCAAGGGAGCCCTGACGTCCTCAAAAATTCGCTTGCTTTAGACGGCTAAAGAAATCATGTGCAGGACTTCGGGGTAACCGGGTTGCAGGAAAGACAAGTTTCGTGACGACAGTGACTGATCTTCTGATTGTGGGCGGCGGCATCAACGGCGCAGGCATCGCGCGTGATGCGGTGGGCCGGGGCCTCTCGGTGGTGCTCTGCGAGCAGGGCGATCTGGCCGGCTACACCTCCTCCGCCTCCACGAAGCTGATCCATGGCGGCTTGCGCTATCTGGAATACTACGAATTCCGGCTGGTGCGCGAGGCCCTGTTCGAGCGCGAGCGCCTGTTGGAATCCGCCCCCCACATCATCTGGCCCCTGCGCTTCATCCTGCCCCATGAAAAGGGCATCCGCCCAGCCTGGTTCGTGCGTCTTGGTCTGTTCCTTTACGACCACCTTGCCCCGCGCAAGAAACTGCCGGGCACCGAGACGATCCATCTGACGCGCCATCTTGCCGGCCAAGCCCTGAAGCCAGGCTTCGACACGGCCTTCGTCTATTCCGACTGCTGGGTCGAGGACAGCCGCATGGTGGCCCTCAACGCCCTCGACGCCTTCGAGAAAGGTGCCGACATCCGGGTCCGTACCAAGCTCACCTCCGCCCGCCGCGACGGCGACATTTGGGTGGCCACCCTCCAGAACGTGGAGACGAGGCAGAGCGAGGAGGTTCGCGCCAAGGTTGTCGTCAATGCCGGCGGCCCTTTCGTGGCGGACGTGCTGAACTCCAAGCTCGGTCTCAACACCACCAAGAACGTACGTCTGGTGAAGGGCAGCCACATCGTGGTGCCCAAGCTCTTCGACACCAAGGAAGCCTTCATTCTCCAGAACACGGACAAGCGGATCGTCTTCGCGATCCCCTATCAGGAGAAGTTCACTCTCATCGGCACGACCGACATCCCGGTCGAGTCCGTACCGGACAAGAAGGTGGAAATCAGCCAGGACGAGATCCAATATCTCTGCAACGTCGTGAACCACTTCTTCAAGAAGTCGGTGACGCCGGCAGACGTGGTCTGGACCTATTCCGGCGTGCGCCCGCTCTTCGACGACGGCTCGACCAACGCCTCCGCCGTGACCCGCGACTATGTGTTCGATATGGACGCGCCGCAGGGTCAGGCGCCGGTTCTGTCGATTTTCGGCGGCAAGATCACCACCTTCCGCAAGCTCGCAGAGCACGCCCTCGACGAGCTGAAGGCCTATTTCCCCACCATGAAGCCGTCCTGGACGGAAAAGGCCAAGATGCCGGGCGGCGACATGCCGGATGCGGATTTCGACCGCTTCTTCGCCACCGTACGCCAGCGATGGCCCTTCCTGCCCGAACATCTCGCCCATCGCCTGGCACGCGCCTATGGCACGCGGATGGAAGAGCTCCTGGGCTCCGCAAAGTCGCTCGCCGATCTCGGTGAGGATTTCGGCGCCGGACTGACGGCGGCGGAGGTCGATTATCTGGCGCGCCGTGAATGGGCGCGCAGTGCTGAGGACATCCTCTGGCGGCGCTCCAAGCTCGGTCTGCACATGCCGGCCGACGCCGCGGCTAAGATCGATGCATACATTGCAAAGAACCGCGCGGCCGCCATAGCTGCGCAATAACAACATTTTCGGGGGAGGCCATGGCTCAGTATATCGGCGCCATCGATCAGGGCACGACCAGCTCGCGCTTCATCGTGTTCGACAAGGCAGGAGCAATCGTCTCCGTCGGCCAGAAGGAACACGAGCAGATCTATCCCAAGCCTGGTCATGTGGAACACCACCCGCTCGAGATCTGGCGCAACACGCAAGAGGTCATCCAGGACGCCCTGGCGAAGAAGGGCCTGAAGCCCCAGGACCTCGCCGCCATCGGCATCACCAACCAGCGCGAGACGACGCTGATCTGGGACCGACGCACCGGCAAGCCTCTCTACAATGCTCTCGTCTGGCAGGACACCCGCGTCGATTCCGTCGTCGAGGAATTCGCCAAGGATGGCGGCCATGACCGGTTGCGCGACAAGACCGGCCTGCCGCTGGCGAGCTACTTTTCGGGTCTGAAACTGCGTTGGCTCCTCGACAACGTGCCGGGCGCCCGGGACAAGGCTGCGGCCGGTGATGTGCTGTTCGGCAATATCGACACCTGGCTGGTCTGGAACCTGACAGGCGGTGCCAATGGCGGATGCCACATCACTGACGTGACAAATGCCAGCCGCACGCAGCTCATGAATCTCCAGAGTCTCGATTGGGACGAGGAGATCCTGAGCCTGTTCGACATCCCGAAAGCCTGCCTGCCGCAGATCCGTTCGTCGAGCGAAGTCTATGGCGAGGCGACCGGCAGTCTCGCCGGCGTTCCCATCGCGGGCATTCTCGGCGATCAGCAGGCGGCGCTCGTGGGGCAGGCCTGCTTCCAGCAGGGCGAGGTGAAGAACACCTACGGCACCGGCTGCTTCATGCTCATGAATACCGGCGAGACCCCCTACCCTTCGAAATGCGGCCTGCTCACCACCGTGGGATACCGCTTCGGCCAGGGAAAGACCGTCTATGCTCTGGAAGGCTCGATCGCCATTGCCGGCGCGCTGGTACACTGGCTGCGGGACAATCTCGGCCTCATCCGGAACAGCAGCGAAATCGAGACTCTCGCCCGCGGGGTCGACGACAATGGCGGCGTGACCATCGTGCCCGCGTTCTCGGGCCTCTATGCACCGCACTGGAACTCCCATGCCCGCGGCCTGATCGGCGGCCTGACGCGCTTCGCCAACAAAGGCCACATCGCCCGTGCCGCGATCGAGGCCACCGCTTTCCAGACCCGCGAAGTGCTGGATGCCATGACCAAGGATACCGGCATCGCCGTCAAGGAACTGCGCACGGATGGCGGCATGGTCGTCAACGAGCTTCTGATGCAGTTCCAGGCCGATATCCTGAACGTCCCCGTGGTGCGTCCCAAGGTGATCGAGACCACCGCGCTCGGCGCCGCTTATGCCGCCGGGCTGGCAACGGGATTCTGGAGCGGAACCGACGAACTGGTGCGCAATTGGGCCGTCGACAAGCGCTGGGTTCCGGCCATGGAGGCATCCCGCCGCGAACGGCTGAACGCCGTCTGGGACAAGGCCATCGCCCGCTCGCTCGATTGGGTGGACTGACCCCGTGAACGGGCGGCGGCAGGCATGCGCTGCTGCCGCCCATGACTTACCCAGTCATGCCGCCAAGGCGGCGCGGATCTTGGAGGCGAAATCCGCCAGGACTTCCGGCTTTTCCATCTGACCCGTATGGGGCTTCAACGCCACCCCTTCGAAGCGGGGAAGCACGTGGAAGTGGATGTGGAAGACCACCTGCCCGCCTGCGCTCTCATTGAACTGCTGGATCGTCAGGCCATCGGCCGACAGTGCGTTCTTCGTGGCCTTTCCCACGATCTGAACCGCCTTCACCAGTTCGGCCAGATCGTCCGGTGCGACATCCAGCAGATTGCGGGCCTTGATTTTCGGGATCACCAGCACGTGCCCGTCGCCGCGCGGCATGACGTCCATGAAGGCGAGAACCTGATCCGTTTCGTAGACCTTATGACAGGGAAGCTCGCCGCGCAGAATCTTCGCGAACACGTTATTGTCGTCGTAGATCATCCCGCCCTCTCCTCCTGAGCATCGTCCTGAGCGTCCCGGGAGGAACGCTTGCGCCAAGCCTTTTATACTGATCGGAGCCGACAATCATCTCCTCCGGTCTCAGTGCCATCGCCGATGCCGAGTCCTCCCATGGAAGTTCAGCGCTCGCCGTTGTGCAGCGCGATCTTTTCAAGAGAAGAGACTGAGCTTGGCATCCGACTTATTCGTAAATAGAGCCCGCCTTTCAACTTGGCCCCAGGCAAGTACCTTCTTGGTTCATATTCCCATGATCATGTTGTTGCCACGTTTATCGGGCTCAAACATTTGAGCTAAGCGTAACAATTCGTATTGGATGAATATTTTCATGAAATTTTTTGCAAAGGTTCCCTCTTCCTTACCGGAACCATCGAATCCGCGAGCGGTTAAGAATCACGAACACCATTCGATAAGGAGGCTTAAATGACGCCAGGTAGTTCGACCTCGAAGCGTGGCTTCGCGTCGATGGATTCTGACCGGCAGCGGGAGATTGCGAGCAAAGGCGGCAAGAGCGTTCCCGCCGAGAAGCGTTCCTTCTCTCAGGATCGTGAACTCGCCTCCGAAGCGGGCCGCAAAGGCGGTCAAGCCTCAGGCAGCACCCGCGGCAACCAGGAATAATTCATTTCCATTTCTTACGGTTTAGGGGCCGCCAAACGGCCCCTTTACTTTTGAGCGCGTCAGAAGCCTCTTGCGACAGGCTCAAGCCAGGGCAGCGGCCTTGCCGGCCCTTTTCTCCGACAGGGAGAGAGCAGTCGCGGCCAGCATGATTCCCATGCCGAGACCTTCAGCCCACCCGAACGGCTCGGCCGCATAAATGCTTCCGACGGCGACGGCGATGACCGGGCTGACGAAGGAATACAGCCCGGCCCGAAAGGCGCCCCAGTCGCGCACGAGCCCGAGATAGATCCAGAAGGCGATCAGCGAGCCTCCCAGCACCAGAATACCGAGACCGAAAAGAGCTCTCGGCTCGGAAAGGGCCGCGAAATACGCCGGATCGTATCCTTCGATGAGGAGGGAAACGGGAACGAGCGCTATCCCACCGATGAGACTTTGCCAGAAGGCCAGCGCCAGAGGCGGCATGGACAGGGTCAGCGGCCGGCTGATCACGGAGCCCCAGGCATAGGAAACGGTCCCAATAGCAACGGCGACAAGGCCAAAGGCTGCCATGGTGCCACTTTGAGCCGCACCTGTTCGACCGGAAAACAGGAGCATGAGCCCCAGGACTCCCAGTCCAATGGCACCCACCCGTCGTTTCGTGATGCGCTCCTGGCCGTAGAGGGCCCCGATGATGATGAGGAAGATCGGCATCAACGACAGATTCACGATCGCCGATAGACCGCTGGGAGCCATCGCGACACCCCAGAACAGGAAACTGTAGCAACCCGTGGTGATCAGGAGCGAGGCGGCAACAACGCGGCCGAACTGGTTGGAAGACAGGGGCAGGCTCTGGGCCTTTGCGATCAGGAAGAAGCCAAGTCCGGCAAGCAGGAAACGGGCCGCAGCGAGAAAGATCGGCGGAACGACCTCGGAGGCCACCTTCATCGGCAACCACGTCAGCCCCCAGATGAGCGCCATCAGGGCAAAGGCTGCGATGCGACTCACGCTGGGGCCCCGGTTACGATCATTCCATCGTCCGAACGAATGATTTCCGACAGGCGGTATCGTGGCAGCAGCAGGTCGGGTTGAACAGACGGATGTCGGGGCTTTTCACAGCGCCCGTCCAGGAAAGGACCTAGGGCTGAGTCCCATAAAGGGGATTCACAGGGGCGTCGCGTTGTGACTCAGCCTCTCCGTAGATTGGGGAGGTTTGTGGCGTCGGAGTTTTGGTTGAGCGACGAGCAAAGGGCGCGCCTCGCGCCGCTGCTGCCGAACAAGCCACGTGACCTGACGCTGCTATACGCCCGCCTCCGCAAGTGGTCTCCGATAGCGCAGCTTTAGAGCTCTCGACTGTTAATCGAGCGCCGTTGGTTCGAATCCAACTCGGGGGCCAGCCTTCATCGGCCGGTGCATTGATCGCTTGAAGCGAATTTCGCTCTTCCGGCGCGGTCATGCCGGCGGATAGGGCCGCGAGGGCGGCGTCGCCAGCGTGAGCAGGTTGCCGTCAGGATCACGCACCTGCGCCAGCGTCGAGTAGTCGCCCGCCATGTCATCTCCGAGCACGATCCCCAGGCCCTCCAGCCTGCGGCGCTCGGCCGCGACATCGTCGACGATCAAGAACATCACGCCCCTGCCGGCGATCTTGTCGTCGGTTGAAAGCGCTAGCCCGCCCTGATCGAAGATCTCCCACTGCACCATCGTGTCCATCGGCCGATAGTCAGGTCCGCGACCGAGCAGCTTCGTATACCAGCCTTCGGCCGCCGCAAGGTCTGCGGTCAGCAATACGGTGTAGATCTTCTGCACGTTCATGTGCTCTCCTCCGGGCAGGTTCGGTGCGAACGCCTGCTCGACCAGAAAGGTTGCCATGATATCTGAGGCGGGCGGCCGCCCCGGTTCAGTCATTGAGAAACTCCCCGATAAGCCGCAGCGTTGCATCGTGCATGCTGACCGCGCTTACGACAGCGACCGCATCCGCACCCTGATCAAGAGCCAGAGCGCCGTCCTAAACATTCCGCTCAAAGCGAGCCGGCGCTGGAAAAGCTGCTTCAGCCGCGTGCTCTCAGGGGACGCAACGAGATCGGGCGTATATCTGCCACCCGAAAGACTGCCGGTGGCTTGCTACCCGGTATGACCGGCCCGCCGCTGTCTACCTTGGCAGCGTACATCTCGCCGCCGTCCTGTAGCGGTTATGAGTACCCTAGTTTCGGAAGTTGAATTCGGCCTTGCCCGAAGCAGCCTCGATGAGGATCTCTTCGGACGGCCCATCGCCCATAAGAGCCCTGAACTCGGTCAGGCTCGGGGGCTCGAACACGATGGCGCCGAGATCCATCTGGCGGATGAGGCCGCCCGCAAGAGCCACCATGAAATCCAGCGATACGATATCCAGAAATGCCGCCGCCTCGATTGCCACGTCTGACGCGGGATTGCGTGCGGAACCGAGCAGGGTCAGCAGGCAGTATTCATCCAAGCTCCCATGGCGAGATCCGATGGGACGGTGCGAGAACGGCCTGCCCCGTTGCCGGGTCAGAGCGAATGCCAGCAGCAACGCATCGGAAACGATCCCCTTGGCCGTTTCTGGCTTGGTATAGGTCGCAAGCGCCTGTTCAGGCCCATCGAGCAGGGAAAGATCGTATTGATCGTCAAGACTGCTGAGCGACCGGAACACATCGATGACCGGCACCGCACTCGGATGGAGCAGAAATGCGACGGATCCAGGTGCTGATGAATAGGACGACACTTCAACCATCAATGGGCGAACCTTAGATACGCGGCACGGTTCCCGTCGGCACCACATGAGGCAGCGCCGGGACGAGGAGATGCCGCCTCAGCAACAGAGGACAGGTCACCTCGTCCTGAGAGCAAACGGGAATGATGCCACTGAGCATCGAGGCCACAGACGGCCTGTCTCTTGGGGGAGAACTCGAAGTGAGCCGGGAAAACTCGTCCGGGAGTTCCTCCTGGCACAGCACCGCGTCCAGTTCGTTCGTGGCGGTCATGGTCGTTCCCTCTCATCGCTCTTGAAACGGCAACGTATGCGCCAATCCTCGGTTCCGTGCGGCAAGACGTCTTGCCCGATCGGATCGAACCGAACGGGCTCGGGAAACTTTCTTTCGGGTTTTCAGAAGCGGTTCCCTGGGACCGCGTTTCGACCTCAACCGCTTAGAGTATCGTGCGCACCGCAAACAGAAACGGCGCCCGGGTGTGCCCCGGACGCCGCTTACCGACGGAACCGCGTTCCGATTACTGCTTCGGAACAGTCGTCGTCCCGGTTGTACCAGTGGTCGAGCGGTTGGCGTCGTCGTCATCATCGAACGCCGGAGCAGCCTGCAGCTCGGCCTTCGTCATGCGGAGAACGACTCGCTCGGGCTCGTTCGGGTCGCTCGAGGACGTGTTCGCCGCCGTGTTGGACGAGCCAGCCGTCGAGCCAGGAGCAGTCGTCGTAGCCGTCGAGCCGGTCGTGTTGACGTTTTTGCTGCTATCCAGGGCCTGTGCCTGCTGGGCGCTCATGAACTCAAGCGACTTGAACGGAACGGCCACATCCTTCTCGCCGATTCCAAGGAAACCACCCACGCCCACGACAGCCGCCATGACCTGACCATTGCGATCGAGGATGACATCATTGATGTCGCCGATGGACTCGTTGTTGGCACTGACCACGCGGGTGCCGATCAGATCGGAGGCCATGATCTGGTTGGCGTCCATCTTGGTCATAAACTGACCGGACATGGCGCTGCTCTGACCCATGGTGGTCGAAGACGGACTCGTGGTGGATGCGCCAGGCTGCATGGCCGGCGAGCCCGTGGTGGTCGAGCCGGAACCCGTTGCAGCCGGACGTTCGGTCGAACCCGAGGGGGCCGAGGTCTGTGCGAAGGCGGGTGCAGCCGCGAAGGCCGTCACTACAAGGCAAGCTGCCATATGCTTCTTCAGCATTGTTTTTTCTCCTGAGGATCCATTAAATCGCGTTGGCACCGAAGTGCGCGGGAGTGTAACGCGCGGCACCAGCAACCGTTCCGAATAACGCCTTAATCAAGACAATGTTATCTGGCTTTATATTTCGATACTAAACCTGAATACTTGTTAATATTCAGAGACAACACATTTCCATTGCCACTCATCAACCGACAAGCAGCGCAGATATGCCGATAACGGCAACCAACTCTCAGACGATTGGTTCCAATGAAAAGCGGGTGGATGCCACAACCTGACTGACGTGTGATCGCTAGGCTCAATCACGGCGAGAACAGGACCCATCCGGCAGCGAGGCTGCGACGACATTGGCTTTCGGTGAGATTATTGCGGCTCTGATCGCCTTCACGAAAGGGATTGCTCTAGCAGCGCGAGGCAGAGGCTCGGCATCCGATTAGCGTTGCCTTTCACCAACGGACTGACATCGCCCACACAGCCGACCGGATTGCGGGCTTTCGGCTTCTGTTCCCGCGGAGCCTCGATGCCTTCCTGACGGCGGGCGGGATGTTGGGCGACAGGGTTGTCCGTCTCGTCCTTGAGAGTGACGACGGGCAGATCCGTGTCTCGCGCGAAGATCGTGATCCCTGTGCGTGGATCCGACTTGTAAAGCACCTTTCCATCATGGTCGCGCAGGATCACGGCAGCATTGGTGACTCCGATCAGTTCCACGATCGACACCGCTGCCGGCTTGCTGGCTGGGACCGGCGCAGAGATCCGGTCACCCTTGACCGATCCGGCGGCCGCGAGAGCCAGAGCTTCGGATTGCATCAGGGGCGGCATATTGAAGGACGCGGGGGCGAAACTTCCGGCCACGAAGAAAGCCCCAGCCAGTCCGACCAAAGCTACGGGTGTGCGGAACATTCCCCTCTCCTGCTATCCACCTCAGCAATTCGAGAAAACAACGCGACCATATCTTTGATGTTCCTGTCTGCTTCCGTAGGAGTGGCGAATAAAAAGGGGCATAAAAAAGCTGGGAACCTTTGTTTTCGATAGGGCGTTCTTAAAGCACCGGCCTCCTGGTCCTCCCCGCATTCCCCTTGTGCATTGGCCGGCACCTTAGACGGGCTCATGAGCCCGTCTTTTTTTGCCCTGAATACATCATCATAAAAGAAAAGCCCGGCCAGAGGCCGGGCGATTACTTGGTAACCCCTGTCGCTTTGGGATCAGGCCGTGGCGGCCCGCGCCTCGCGACGCCGGGCGCTCTGCTGGAAGAACAGGGCCTGACTGATAACGGCCGAAACATTCGCCGGCTGGAAGGGCTTGGCGATCAGGAAGGCCGGCTCGGGCCGCTCACCGGTGAGGAAGCGCTCGGGATAGGCTGTGATGAAGATCACCGGTACCTCGAAGGCCTTGAGGAGATCGTTGACGGCGTCGAGACCGGAGCTGCCATCCGCAAGCTGGATATCGGCAAGAATCAGACCCGGCTGCTTCGCCGTGGCGAGCTTCACGGCCTCTGTCCTGGTGCGGGCGACGCCCGTCACGTTGTGGCCAAGGCCTTCGACCAGAGCCTCGAGATCCATGGCGATCAGAGGCTCATCCTCGATGATGAGAATATCGGTGGCCATGTCGGCCGCCAGTTCCCGGCCCGCTTCGTCGACGAGTTCACGAACGGTCTTCGTATCGACGTCGAGGATCTGGCCGACCTCTTCCTCTCCGAAACCTTCAAGGCAGGACAAGAGGAAGGCTTGGCGGGGCAGCGGGGTGATCTGTCCGAGACGGACTTCCGCCGGCAGATCGCGCTGGATCTGCTCGCTGCGGCCGTTCACTGACAGGGAATTCCAGATTCGGGTGAAGACCTGGAAGAGCTCGACCTTCACGTTTCCGGAAGGGCCGATGGTCTCAGGCTCGCTGACGAGGGTTTCCAAGGTGGCAGCCACATAGGCGTCTCCAGCCATCTGGCTGCCTGTGAGAGCGCGTGCGTAGCGGCGAAGATACGGTAAATGCTGGACGACAAGCTGCGCTGTCGACATTCGCTTCCCCTTAACTGTGCTTTTGACTCGTTGTACCGACGGACCATTCAACGTGGCAAAGCTGCAAAAGTTCCATGGATGGAACCGGGTGCCGCAACCAGCGTTATTGCTCGAAAACCAATATATGGATATTGCCAAGGTTGGCTATCCCTCTGAAAGATAATGGGATGGCAAGGGGACGACGATGACGGTTGATAAGGGGAACAAGCTTGCTCGGACCATTCTGGACACGTCCGTGAGCGATAAGCTTGCAACCGATCCTAAGCTCGACAGCGGCAGCCAAAAGCGCATCGGCGACCAACTGCGCGCCATGTATGACGAGCTCATGCAGCAGCCTGTCCCTGACCGTTTCAAGGAACTGCTTGACCAGCTGGACAAGAAGAACGGAGGAAAGGGGGGGTCTCAATGACCCCAGAACCCGAACCGGAGTTACGAGATGCTCTTCTCGCGGCGGTCCCCAGCCTTCGCGCCTTCGCTATCTCGCTCTCGGGTCAAGTCGACAGGGCAGACGATCTCGTTCAGGACACCCTCTTAAGAGCTTTGGCCAATCTGCATCGGTTCGAGCCGGGAACGAACCTGAATGCCTGGCTCTTCACCATCCTGCGCAATCTCTTCCACTCCGAGTATCGCAAGCGCCGCCGTGAGGTCGAGGATCCGGACGGGTCCTATGCCGGACGCCTGAAGGTGCAGCCCGAACAGGGCTCACACCTGGATTTCGAGGATTTCCGGAGCGCTCTCTCCAAGCTTCCGCCCGACCAAAGAGAAGCACTGCTTCTGGTCGGCGCCTCGGGCTTTTCCTACGAGGAAGCCGCGCATATCTGCGGCTGCGCGGTCGGCACCATCAAGAGCCGCGTGAACCGGGCGCGGTTTCGTCTCGCCTCGCTGTTGAATGTCGACGACATCGAGGACCTCGGCCCCGACAGCATGACACGAGCTGCCCTGCAGGGCTGACCTCGCACACCCTGTCATGTCAGCAGCACAAACGAAAACGCCGCCCTTTCGGAGCGGCGTTTGCGAATAAGGATGCGTCTGCCGTCACATGGGGCTTCGTCCACGCAGCAGGCCGATGACGGCCGAGATGGCGAAGAGAACGATCGCGACGAAGAAGATCAGCTTGGCGATCTCGACAGCGGTACCGGCGATACCACCGAAGCCGAACAGAGCGGCGACCAGAGCGATAATGAGAAAAGTGACTGCCCAACCGAGCATGGTGTTACCTCGCTAAAGTACAATCGACTTCAAGCCGACGATGCTCAAACAACGCCAAGCGCGACTGTAGGGTTCCATTGCGCGAAGCATGATCGTCGGCATTCATCAATCATTCAAAAGTAGTTTGGCAGGCTTTTATTCGCATGGAACTTGCCTTCAACCCATACGTTTTCCAGATCACTTGGGAGAGATGGTCAATGACTCGTTCAGTTGCCCTTCGTGCATTTTGTATCTTTGCCGCTGTTACTGCCCTTTCAGCCATCACTGGTGCGGTTTCTCAGGTCGAAATTGCAGAAGTACTCTTCCTGATCGGCGGTTCGCTTTCAGCCATCATGCTTTTCTTCGCCTTGACGACACCTGCGCATGGACTCGTTCCGGTGCGTGTCCGTCGCAGACATTGATGCAGTAACGGCAATCGTAAAGCGGGCGGCCCTTCAGGCCGCCCTTTTTGTTATTCAAGCCTCTGTCGGATCGCCACCATTCGGATGCAGAACCGAACCGGTGATGTAAGAGGAATCCTCGCAAGCCAGGAACAGGAAGGACGGCGCCACCTCGTTCGGTTGTCCGGGACGCTCCATGGGCGTGTTGGCCCCGAACTGCTTCACCTTCTCGGCCGGAAAGGTCGATGGAATGAGCGGCGTCCAGATCGGACCGGGTGCGACGCCATTGACGCGGATTCCCTCGCTTGCAAGCTTCTGCGCCAGCGAGCGCGTGAAGGCCACGATGGCGCCTTTGGTGGCGCTGTAGTCGAGAAGATCTCCACTACCGCGATAAGCCGTCACCGAGGCGGTGTTGACGATTGCAGCTCCCTTCCTGAGGTGCGGCTTGGCGGCCTGCACCATGTAGAAATAGCCGAAGATGTTGGTGCGGAAGGTGCGGTCGATCTGATCCGGCGTAATCTCGCCGATGTCCTTCTTCGGATGCTGCTCGGCCGCATTGTTGACGAGCACGTCGAGCTTGCCGAAACGCTTGATGATCTGATCGACGGCAGAGCGGCAGAAATCCGGATCGCCGACATCGCCGGCGATGGTCAGGCATGTGCGCCCTTCCCGCTCGATGAGCCGCTTCGTCTCCTGCGCATCCTCGCTTTCGTTCAGATACAGGATGGCGAGATCGGCGCCTTCGCGGGCGAAGAGAACGGCGGTCGCACGCCCGATGCCGCTGTCGCCGCCGGTGATGAGGGCAACCTTCCCTTTCAATCGCCCGCTGCCGGGATAGCGGGGCTCGTAGTCGGGACGCGGATTCATCTCGGTCTCATGACCGGGCTGCTGATCCTGGACCTGAGGCGGCAAGGTCTGTTTCTGTTCGGAACTCATGGCATCTCCCATGCAGGAAAAGGATGCGGAGCTTCGAGCGGCCGGGATCGAGAAAGGCCACGCAAGACGAAGCCCGCGTTGAGGCTCAACGCGGGCTCCAAAGGCGTGTTCCTGGAAAAGGACTGTACCTATTCCGCTGCGTGCGGACGCTCGGCCGGCGCAGGTGCCATCCGCAGGATGTGATAGAGGATGATCGCGCCGAAGGTGGCCGTGCCGATGCCATCAAGCGTGAAGCCCGCAACGTTCAGCTTGAAGTTGCCGGCCCCGAGGACGAGGGCCACCGCCACGGTGATGAGATTGCGCGGGTTCGAGAAATCGACCCGGTTCTCCACCCAGATCCGGCCCGCGGTCGCGGCGATCAGGCCGAACACCACAATGGACAACCCGCCGAGCACCGGCCCCGGAATGGTGCCGATGAAGGCTCCGAACTTGGGCGACAGGCCGAGAAGCAGCGCGAAGCCGGCCGCGATGACGAAGACCAGCGTCGAGTAGATGCGGGTCACGGCCATCACGCCCATGTTCTCGGCGTAAGTGGTCATGCCCGTGCCGCCGGCAGAGCCGGACAGCATGGTGGCAAGACCGTCGCCCATGAAGGCGCGGCCGAGATAGGGATCGAGGTTGCGGCCGGTCATAGCGCCGATGGCCTTGATGTGCCCGAGGTTCTCGGCCACCAGGATGATCGCCACGGGAGCGATCAGGCTGATCGCCCGCGCATCGAAGACCGGGCTCTGGAAGGTCGGAAGACCGAACCAGGCGGCCTGACCGATCTTGGTGAAGTCGATCGGCTGCCCGAGCCCTAAGATGTTGGCGCAGATGTAGTAGATCAGGTAGCCGGCGGCACCGCCGATCAGCACTGGCAGGCGGCGCGCCGTGCCCGGCGCATAGACGGCGACGAGGCCCACCGCCACGACGGTGGCGAGCGCGATCCAGCGCGCGAAATCGTTGCCGGCCGCATTATCGGGCGTGACCCCGGAGGCGCTGTTGATGGCAATCGGCGCCAGCACGAGGCCGATGGCGGCCACGATGGCGCCCGTCACCACCGGCGGCATCAGCCGCTCGATCCAGCGGTGTCCCGCCATCTGCACCACGACGCCGATCAGGAAATAAAGCGCACCCGCCGCGATGATGCCGCCGAGTGCCAGGGCAATGTTCGGATTGGGGCTGCCCACGCTCGCGCCCGTGGCGACGAGGACGGGCCCGATGAAGGCGAAGCTCGAGCCGAGATAGCTCGGCACCCGGCCGCCGACCACGAAGAAGAAGATGATGGTGGCAAGACCCGAGAACAGGATCGAGACGTTGGGATCGAAACCCATCAGGATCGGCGCCAACACGGTTGCACCGAACATGGCCACCACATGCTGCAGGCCCACGATCACCATCTGGCCGGTCGGCAGCCGTTCGTCCGGCATGATGACGCCTTCGGTCTTTAGGCTCCATCGTGGCAAGAAACTGTCGCTCATAAGATCCCCCAAGCTATGACGCATCGGGCTGCACCGTAGACCCGCAGCGCTTGGAATGGCTAGGTGCGATAAGGACTTATTAACCGCCGTAAGGGCCCGGATTCTGGACAAGTGCCCGTTCGGCGCTCACATCATGGGCGATTGGATGAACGAGGGTGACGATGCGCAAGGACCATGATGTGCCGGTCGGCACGGTACATAGCCTCTGGCTCGACAGCCAAAGCCTCAAGGGCAACCTTCTCGGGGACCCGTCCCGCCGCCGGATCGATGTCTATGTACCGGCGGGCCATGACGGCCGGCACCTGCCTCTCCTCGTGGACCTCGTCGGCTATACGGCGGGCGGGCCGGCCCATACCAACTGGAAGAACTACAGCGAAAACCTACCGGAGCGCCTCGACCGCCTGATCGGCACGGGCGCCATGCCGCCGGTCGTCGTGGCCTTCCCCGATTGCTTCACGCGCCTTGGCGGCAACCAATATGTGGACAGCGCGGCCATGGGGCTTTGGGAGACCTTCCTGATCCGCGAGATGCTGCCCTTCGTCGAGGAGCGCTTCGGTTGCGGCGGAGACGGGCGCCGGGGCGTGTTCGGCAAGAGCTCGGGCGGCTTCGGCGCCATGGTCCATGCCCTGCGCCACGGCGGCTCGGTCTGGTCGGCGGCGGCCTCCCATTCCGGCGATGTGGGTTTCGAGTATCTCTATCACCTCGGCGAATTCGCCGGCGCGCTGCGCCACCTCGTCGACCACAACATGTCCATCGAGGCTTTCTTACGCAAATTCGAGGCCGGTCCGAAGGCCAAGGATAAGGACTGGCATACGTTGATGCTGCTCGCCCAGGCCGCGAGCTTCGATCCCGATCCGAGCCAGTTCTACGGCATCCGCCTGCCGGTCGATCTTCAGACCTGCGAGATCATCGAGGAGCGCTGGGACAACTGGCTGCGCTGGGATCCTTTGCGCATGGTCGATCAGGCCGAGTATCAGGCAAACCTGCGCAAACTGAAGACCTTCTTCATCGATTGCGGAGACATCGACCAATACAACATGGTCTATGGTTCGCGGATCATGCACCGGAAGCTCGAAGCCGCCGGCATTCCGCACACCTACGAGGAATTCCACGACGACCATTCCTCGGTCGATTACCGCATGGACATCAGCCTGCCGCTTCTGGCGAAGGCGCTCACTTAAGAGATCGGATCACGCGCCGCCGGGTTCATCCTCGGTCGGCAATTCGCAGTGATTGTGGATGTGGGTCGCGGCGAGCGCCGCGTGCCCCATCCCGACCACGATCTGGTCGAGACCGCGAACGATGTCGCCCGCGGCATAAAGGCCTTTGACGCTCGTCTGGCAATGGCGGTCGACGATGAGGGCACCCGACTTGTCATGTTCTGCGCCGAGCGAGATCGCGAGATCCGATCGGTACTTGAGCCCGAGCGCCGAATAGAGCACGTCGAAGCGGTGCTCCTTGCCGCCCATATGCACGGCGGAGATCCGGTCGTCTTCCATGTCGAGGGACTCGACCGGCGTTTCGACGACCTTGATGTCGTGTTCCTCGAGCCTTCCCCGCTGCTCCGAATTCAGCTCCAGAGGTTGCCCCAGGGTAAGCAGGGTCACATCACGGGAATAGGTGCGGGCGATGAAGACCGCCTCCCCTATCCCATGTGAACCATAGGCGATGACGGCGATCTTCCGATCCCGCGATTCATAACCGTCGCAGATCGGGCAATACCGAACGAGGCCACGCTGCACCGCATTGGGCAAGTCGGGTAGATCGGGCTCGATATCGACGGAGCCGGTGGCCAGCACCACGCGCTTGGCCGCGATCTGGCACGTGCTGCCATCATTGCCCTCCACCACCCCGATGAAACGATCCGGCTGCTTGCGCAGGCCGGTGACCTGCCCCGTCCGGATCGGAGCGCCGTATTGCTCGAGGCAGGCCCGGGCGCGGGCCAGGATATCCTCACCGGAGATGCCCTCGGCGAAGACGGGGATGTTGTGACTGGTCGGAATCCAGGCCGCCCGCGGCGTTCCGCCGTCCACCACCGCGAACCGGCGCTTGAAACGGGCCAGGTACAGACCCGTCGTCAGCCCTGCCGGCCCTCCACCAACGATCAGGCAATCCAGAATGTCCCCGTTCGACCCCATTCCCGCACAATCTCCCCGCTGGCCTCACAGGAGGCACAACACATGAGGGCGGGAAAAGGTCATGCACCTTTGCCGCGTTCTGTCTGATCAGGCAAGCTGATGGTGTCAGCGGGCCAGCTGCAGGCGGTACCCTCGCATTGGGTTCGTTCTGCCAAAATCCTGATCGCCAGACGCTTCTGCAAGCCCCTTGATACCTTCCAGGGGGACCAGCGAGTTTTGATGAGATCGCACTTGACGTAACGTAAGTAACGATATATTGTTTTTATCGATATGGAGGAGGCCGCCCATGCTTGGTGATCATGATCCTGCCAATGCCTGCTCGGCCAACCTCTCTTACGCCATCGCCTCGGCTCGCGCGGTTGTTATGGCCTTGATCGCGCGGGACCGCGATGCGGCAGAGGAAGCGGCCCTTCGCACCTGCCGCGATTGTGATCTTCTGATCCGCCTCATTCGCGATCTTGCAGCGGTGCTGACGACGAATGACCTCAACCAGCTGACGTGCACTCAGGCAGAACTTGTATGGTTGGCCCGGCGCGCAGAGTACGTGCTGACCTTCGTGGGTGTGCCAACACAGAAAGACCCGTCACCGCGTGTCCCTTTTGCACAACGCGACACCGACAGGACACCCGTCTTCCGGCAACAAGCCCCTGCTGCCTCCGCTCTCACCGTCGCCGCGACCGGTCTGCGGGCTCGGCTCATTCCGATCGATGGCGGTGAAGCAGCCGCCTCGTCCCACGGCGATCGAGACCATGATCAGCATGGGCTTGAAGTGGACGCGAATCCCAAGCCCCTCAAACGATGACGGCTATGCGACATGTCCCTTGTTGTACCAAACGATGTGGGAACGACACGGCGGCGCAAGCTCACGCCGCGCCAGCGACTGGCGATATGGGAACGCGCCCGCGGCATCTGCGTCCTGTGTGAGCAACCGATCGATGGGGTTCGGGAGCGGTGGATCATCGAACACATTCGCGCGCTGGAGCTCGGAGGGCTGGATGAACCGGACAACATGGGACCGGCGCATGAAACCTGTGGGCTGCGCAAGACACAGGATGACCATCGCCGCGCCGCCAAAGCCAAGAAGCAGAAAATCCAGCATCTCGGTGCTGCGCAATCCAAACGTCCAATGCCCTGTGGCCGGCAAAGCCGCTGGAAGAAAAGACTTGATGGCACCATCGTGCGGCGCCAGTAGCGCGTCGTCTTCATCTTAAGGCCAGCTGGAGGCCGAGCCAACGTGTGCAGCCGGCTCGTGCCGGCAATGACCGAGGCCTATCCCTTGGCCCAGTTTTCGAGTGTGAGGCCGCCAACCCGCTGAAACTCTTTCTCGTTGTTTGTCACGAGAGTTAAGTTCAGGCTCATGGCATGGGCTGCGATCCAAAGATCATTGTTGCTAATCAAGGCACCGCGCGCCGACAGATCAGACCGAATCAGTCCATAGGTGTCCGCCACATCCGTCGCCATGGGGACCACGGGAATGAGCTCTGTGAGCTCGTCCAAGATCATCATCGCTTTGTCGGAGTCCTGGCTTTTGCGGGCCCCGTAGACCAGCTCACCATAGGTGATGACGGAGATCACCGTCGAGCCGGGGTTCAAGGCCTTGAACCGATCCAGCACGGATGGTGGGCGTTCCCGGCGAATGTAGATGCAGATATTGGTATCGAGGAGATAACGGGGTTCGGGCATTACAGGCCCTTACGCTCCTGAGGGAGAGCATCGTCGCGCTCGACTTCCGGGAGATCACACAGCAATTCGAAGGCGCGTGCCAGGCTTCTGGGCTTCTCGCGCAGGACGATCTCGTCGCCGCGGCGAAAAATCTCGACCTCGTCGCTCGTGAGGCGAAATTGTCTGGGCAGCCGAACGGCTTGGCTGTTGCCGGACCGGAAAACCTTAGCGAATGCCATGCGCACCCTCCGTATATACACGATAGTATATACGCACAGAGATCATCAGGACAAGACTTGGTCTGCGCCGGTCACGTCACTCTGAGCTGTAATTGCCCTTGAGAGCTTGCAGGGCGGTGTCGAGGGCTTTGATCGCTGTCCGTCGGCGGGACAGTGCTCGGCGCTCGTAGCGGTCGATCCTGGCCAGCAGGCTGCTGAGAGTCCTGTATGTTTGGATTCCTCGCTCATCGGGCAAATTCCGTCCCGGGGGGCTCGTCCACTCCGCCGCCTGCTGATTCCAGGCTTTTACGCGCGCTTGCCGAATGCGCACAAGATCGAGTTCGGCCTCGGCGATCTGCTGAGCATAGATCCAGATCGGAGAGTTGGGGTCCTGATCCCCCACAAAGCTGCGGGCGAGGCTCGCGATGTGCCAGGCGATGGAGTTGTCGAGGGCCACCGGGGCGGCCAGCCCGTGTTTCAGGGCATTGCGGGCAGAGCGGGCCTTGCCCTCCTTTGACCTTGGCCCACTGCTCTTTTGCGCGTTGGCGCGATTGGAGGCCCTTTGCTGTGAGGAGGTCATTGGGGCGGCTCCGGATCTGGAGCAGCGGGCCCCCGCCAACGTTCCATCCTGAAGGGCTCTGGCGGTCCTCTGGAGCCGTGCGGCGAAGTCATCCTTGAGGCGATTGACGTCGCGCAGGAGCAGCACCATCCGGCCCTCGGCCGAGGCAATCAGGCTCTCGAGCCTCATCACATCGGGAAGCGACAGCACCATGGATTGGGTGGTGACATCATCAGGTTTGAAACCAAAATTGATGAGAGTTTGATGCGCCGCTGACCGCTCGGCCTCATTGCCGAACTGCAGATTATGGGCGACGCGCCGCACCTGACCTTCTTGTTCATAGGCTTGGAGCGTGTCGGGGCGGCCGACCAAAAGAGGTGTCAGGAGCGCTTCAACCGCCTCGATCCGGGCGAGGTTGATGATGTTGGTCTTCAGGCGGCGGTACCGGTGGATCTCCCAGGTCAGGTCGGTGAGGTGCTTCACGTGCAGCCACTGCAAGGTCGTGATTGGCATGATCTCTTCGAGGATTGCTGAAAAGAGGGCATCATAGTCCGCCGCCGACTCACCCCAAACCAGGGCGCGCTGCTGGAGGATCGACACAACGCCGGCCGGTGGCCGGTTGCCATCAAAGGCGTGGTTCTGCTCGGCGGGTTGCTTGGGTGTCGGATTGTTCTTACTCATAGCCCTGATTATGCAGCTGTGCGGTAAACGCGGCCTATATGCCGGGGGTGCAACCAGGTGGCCTAGGGCATCCGTGCTGATCCTGCACAAGATCGACCAACGAGCCTCGCGCTTCGGGACCAGGAGCCCCTAAGCTGGCTATCTCGCTTCGATGGGGAGGAGATCTTCTGGCCTCTCAAAGTCCTTTGGCCACCGAACGGGGCGACAACCGGTGCCGGAGGCGGGATGCTTGGGATGGCACAAGCGAACACCAATCCCCGTTCTTCACGCTCATGATCGTCGGAATGCCAGCGTCTTCCAGAGTCTGGAACTGGAGGTCAACCATGTCCTGCAGCCCTGATCGTGCACAGTTTGGAGCCCCTGTTGGTATCGGGCCATTCCCCTCCAAGCCCGGTGGACGAGGCGAGAATCCTCATCCCTGCAGCAGGAGGACTTTTTCGACCTGCCGTGATCAATCTCACCTACCGAGGAAGTCTGCCCACCAGAGAGAAGCTGTGAAGAAGCGTCTGGGTGAATCGTGGCCTCGACAGGCCTGCTGTTCCCATCGACCCCAAGCACGTCAGAAATCGCAATCCTCATCGCCTCATGTGAAGTGTTGCAGGTTGAATGCGAGCGGCTGTTCCAGAGGATCGTTGATCTTCTCGGCGGAAAGTCACGGATGACGCGACCATCGCTACTCGCGATCGCAGACCAACTCCTGAAGGACAATGCCATGGCTTCCGTCGAGGTTGAGGATGTGGGGACAACGCCCCGTGAGAAGCTGACCCCTACCGGCGGCTGAAGGCGTGGGAGAGAACACGTGGGCGGCGTGTGATGCGCACCAACAGATCGATGGCGTGCGCAACCGCTGGATTGCCGAGCATATTCGGGCCCTGGAACTCGGAGGCGCTGACAATCTTGATAACAGGGAACTGGCCCATGAGGCCCGCGCTTTGATAAAGAGCCGCGATGATCATCGCGGGGCGACCCGGGTCAAGCGGCAGAAGATCCGGCATATTGGCGCCCAACGGTCAACGAGGCCGCTGCCATGTGGCAAGCGTCGTCCATGGAAGCGGAAGATCTCCGGCCAGATCATTGCTAAACAACCTAAATATGATGAGCAATCAGTCATATCAGCGACCAGCTGAGACATGCCCTGTTCGCTTGTTTGGAAACTGGCCAGCCCCATGAGGTGGTCACGGATGAATGTTAATGGATGATTGACATTCTTCTGCTGATCCTCATCGCCCAATGCACTGGCTCGCTCATCTTCCATGGCTTTTCAGGGCAGCTTGTGCGGACGGCTGGAGCAGTCCTGGCAGTCCTCGGTCTGCGTTTGCGCCACTTACGGATAGTTTCAATGCTCCCGCCGGACGGTTTCGCCAATGCGCCTGCGGGCGCGGCCGAGCGGGCAATCTTGATCCGGATAGCAGGGGTGGTGCGGCACAGGGATGAATGGAGAGCACCACGTCATCCTGCGGCGAGAAGACGGCCGCCGCATGCCAGCGAAGCGCCAGGCGTAGTCCTCAATCGCCCAACGCACCCGATCCCAACAACATTCCGCAACAAAACACCTAAGCATTGCCGTTGGGCGGCAAGTCTTGTAGCTCGAGGTCGTCCAATGGTTCCAACAGGGACCGAAGGCACTCGATCGTCTCGGCGGACTCGATGAAGAGTACCTGAACTTCGCCGAGAGATACATCTCCCTCGTATTCTGAGGCGGACTTGAGTCGGTCCACGATATCAAGTCCGGACATGCACCTCCCCTATTAGGTTCACTTGGTATTGGCGCGAGGCGATAAGGAGTTCCGCCGGCAGAAGCCAGCGGACAGAAATCGATGAAACCCTCTCGTCACCCCTTCCTGCCACACCCTCGGCAGCCCATATCAGCGGCATACAAGAAGCAGGATAGGACCGGGGTGCGTGGTGATAAACCGTCTGACAGTGACCGTGGTGGCCGTAGCGGGGTGGGCTCTGTATGGTTTCTCAGTCCTGGGTCCCCAATCGTACCAGGCGGATGCTCAAGCTGAAATTGCACGCTTGTCCCAGGTAGCTGAGACGGCCAGTGCAGATCGTGATGCACTTGCTGTGGAACTGGAGCGTCTCAAAGAGGGGGATCGAGATCTGCAGCACGTGCAAAAGCAGATCGCCGCCGCTACCCAAGAGCTAAAGCACCTGGAGTATCTTCGGGCTCGAGTAAGTGGCGAAATTGACCTGATACGTCCCCAACCCACCGACGGTCCGGCTCAAGCAGCAGCTCCAAAAGAGACAGGATCGTCGCAGGTGAGCCCCGCCCGACCTGCGGAAGCCAGCATCCCCCTTTCAAAGGAGGAAGTCAGCAAGGCACAGCAGGCGCTCACGGTGCTGGGATATGGGCCCGTGAAAGCAGATGGCGTATCGGGCCCAGGCACCCGGCGATCAATTGAGGCTTTCCAGCAAGCCCAAGGGCTGCCAGTAACCGGGCGCCTCGACGCTGACACTATTCGTGTGCTTCGCGCTTCTCACACGGCAGCACAGCCCTCACTACGCTAGATTGACTGGCAATCACGTGCACCTTGGGGTCGATGGATGCGGCGATCGGTGGCTTGGCGCAAGCGTCAAAAGATTCACTACATCGGAGCTTATGCCCCTAAGTGGCGGCTGCCATGTGGAAAAAGCAGCGCGTGGAAGCGAAAGGTATCCGGTCAGATCGTTCCCAGGAGCATGAACTGGCGAGAACAATCCGTCACCATTCAGATAGGATTTTGGAAGCCTGGATACACGACTATCGGTCAGCAGCCTTAACTCGTATGACGGACGCGAGTTTTTCCTCCATAGCCCGACTAAGTGACCTCGCATAGGTCGCCGTCATATGATGACTGTCGCGGTAAACGAGAACTCCACCGATCAGCACGGGACAACGATCAGCATCACAGAAATATTCAGAGAAGTCTAATATCTCCACATTCAGCATCTTTGCCACAACATAGAGATTGTTCTGCTTTAGGGCCCGCTTGCGTGAAGGTATGCACTTGGCCATCCAATCCTCGTTTCCCTCAAGGCATTTACCTGGATCGAACCACGGTCGCGGAATGGATCGGACATGACGAATGTCCATCCCCATTTCAATCAAGCGTTTCCAAGTCGCGGCCAGTACTTCGGGCTTGATCTTTCTATCAGCCGGAGAATGGGAAATGAGAACGACATCCGGGCGTTCCCTCGCGAGCCACTCGATCACGTTCTTCGACCATTCCGCACACTCCGTATAGGGGCGCTTGAGACCAGCGTCGTAAACCGGCTCCAATGAGAATATGCACGCCGATTTCGCTAGTCCACGAAAGTAGATCGGCTGTGTGCGTGCGAGTTCCTCAAAGGCAGGAAACCAGTGCGTGGCGTGGGAATTGCCGACCATGACGATCTTCGTACCACGCTTGGGATCCCCGTAGTCGCAGGTCAGAACCTCAGTTCCCTCAATCATCTGATGGCATTTGGCTGCATAGGCAGATGATACATCATCTTTGACCCTCTCGGGTTTAGGTATGACCTTTGAAGGATCTTCCCTTCGCCAATTGTATTGCGGATCTTTCATTGCCGGCGCCCCCCGCGGGAGCTCCGCAATGGCACCCGGCACTGGTTCGCTCCCGTCCCGCGCGAGATAAACCGCACCGGCGATGACGGTGAGCCCAATCCCACCCGCACCGGCAGCAAGGGTGCGACCGATGGAAAAGCGTGCGCCTCGGAAAGGATCCTCGACGAAGATCTTGCTCAGATGAGCCAAGCCCACCGCGGCCAGGAAGAGGACGAGACCGGACCGAGGACCGATGGCCCGGCCTGTCACCTCGCCATAGAGCACGATGAGCGGCCAATGCCAGAGGTAGAGCGAGTAGGAGAGGTCGCCGCAATACTGAAAGGGACGCGAATTCAGCAGCCGACCGGCCGACCAGGAAGATTGGGCGCCACTGGAAACGATCACCGCCGCCGCGCCAAGGGTCGGCAGCAATGCCGTGTATCCGGGGAAGCTCGTCTCATCGCTGTAGGCAAGACACGCGAGGACGATAGCTCCCAGACCGGCGAGCCCGAGAGTCCCACGCGTGGATGGGGGCAGGACGTGCCTTACCGGAAAGACGGCCAGAGCTCCCCCAAGGGCCAGTTCCCAGGCGCGGGTGGTAGTGGCGAAATAGGCCATGCCCGGGTTGAGCGGGGTCGCCCAGATCGAGTAGGCCAGCGATCCCAGCCCGATCAAGCCCACAAACCAGCCGAAGGCCGCGCGGGGGCTCAAGGCGGTCCGGCGTGCGAGTTGCAGGAGGGGTAGGAGGATCAAGGGCCAGACGATGTAGTACTGCTCCTCGACCGAGAGCGACCAGAAGTGGTTCATTGGCCCTTTGGCGTCGTCGGCCAGATAGTCGACGGCCTGAGCGGCCAGGAACCAGTTCTGGACGTAGAACGCGCTGGCCACGAGGCTGTTGGCGATATCGGCCCACTGCCCCCGCGGGAAGAGCGGAACCGACACGGCCACCGCCAGAGAGACAAGGGCGGCAGCCGGCAGGAGGCGTCGGATCCGGCGGGCATAGAAGCCGCCGATGTTGATCCCGCCTGTGCCCTCGAACTCCTTGAACAGAGAGCCGGTGATCAGGTAGCCGGAGATGACGAAGAAGACATCCACCCCCACATAGCCACCCGGCAAGATCTTAGGCCAGAGGTGATAGATCAGCACCGCCAGCACCGCCACAGCGCGAAGCCCCTGGATTTCCGGAACAAGGTGATGGCGAGAGAGAAGCATGAAAAACTTTATAACCTGATAGCTCTTGGCTCATAGCCAAAGTCCTGATCAACATGCAAGCTTGGGCAATCGTAAGGCAGTGCTGACCAGACCGACTATGGTTCCAACCACCATCCCGAGCATGCGACTTTAGGTACCGGACTGGCCATCTTCCTAATCCATGCGTAACGGCAACTCCCCTGAGGCTTACCTGGGGCGAGGCTCTTCGACCCCTAGATATCATGTCACATGAGGTTGCGTTTGGGAGCACTCGCAGCTAACGCATTGTTCCGGCAAACCCATGCAAACGGACATGATACGGCGCATCCTCAAATCGGCATTCTTCCTCATCCCCCAGCCTGTTCGGCAGTGGATCAGGCCCGTTCTGCCTCATGGGACAGTGAAAGTTATCGCTGAGCGCATCACTGTCGCCCCCGCTCCGCCAGCTCCGCCCCCGAAAATCGAGAAGCCGCTCAAAACCGAGATCGCGCCGCAGCCACCACGGGTTGAAACGGCGCGGCAGCTCTTCGACGCGGCCTGGTATACTGCGCGCCACCCCGAGGTCCCGAAGGACCCTGAAGAGGCATACCGAACTTATCTTGAGAGCGGGATGAACATGGGCCATCAGCCCGCTCAAGTCTTCGAGAACGTCCGCTATCTGGATCGCGCGAATATTCCTCAGGAACATCTCTATCGCGTCACAGCCTCCCCGGTTCTCTGCCGCGTGCCGCCCACAAAATTTCTGGCGCCATATCAGATCAAGACCCGACTCCACAAGCATTACAATACGTTCGAGGAGTACTGCCACAGAGCCATGACCACGCCCGATGCGATCGGCTCCGAGTTATGGGAAAGCGATCTTCGCGTTGTTGCTTATATGGACAACAACAAGAAAAAGTTGGCGCGTGATTATTCCACGCTCCCACAAGACACTCTCATCTCGATCATCATGCCTACGCGCAATCGTGCGGCTGTCATTGCTGACGCGATCGTCTCGGTCCTGATGCAGTCATACGAGAACTGGGAGTTGATCGTTGTCGACGATGCGAGCGACAATTCCGAGACGGAGGCCTTGATCAAACAGTTCGGCGATGATCGCATAAAGTATGTCCGTCTTGCCGAGCAGCTTGGGGTCGGCGGCGCTCGCAATACAGGAATTGAGCGCTCATCTGGCCGCGTCATTGCTTATCTTGGTGATAAGGACCAATGGGATCCCGACTTCCTCCTGATTCTTCTGAATCAGATGCGATCGCAACGTGCACGGATCGCATACTGCGCTCACGTCATGTGGGAGAAATTCGATCCCAACGCTCGGCTAGGCCGTACCTTCAAAGGAGTTCGGTTCGCGCCGTTTAACCGGCCCCTTCTGGAAAATACCAATTACATGGTGCCCGTCACACTCGTGCACGAGCGCGATCTTTTGGATGAGATTGGGCCGTTCGATGCCTCTTTAAAGCAGCATGGCGGATGGGACCTCGCCCTCAGGATGACGGAAGTCGCACAACCGATTGCTGTTCCCTGCCTGCTGAGCCACTCGTTCCAAGCCAAAGCGGACGATAACGCCGCCGCTGCTGAGCAAGCAAAAGAAGACGAAAACATCGCCGCGGCCGATCAGGCAAAAGCGGATGACAATCTCAGCACTGCCGGTCAGGCAAAGGCCGACGAAAACGTCGCCGCCGGGAGCCAGACGGAACCGACCGATAACGCCAGCGCTGCGCGGGATGACGCTGACGCCCTCAAGGCTGTGCAGTTGAGACTCGTTGAACGGTCGGCGTGGACCCAGCCCTTTACAACCATGGACGAGAAAGAACATCTCGCCTTTTCAATCGGACAAAGATCACGGGATCTGCGTCAGACGAAGCTGTCTCGACTGCCTGTCGAGCCGGTTCAAATCGTGATTCCAAACTACGAGTCAGCGAGCGAACTCGAGGTGTGCCTGCGGTCCATCGCGGAACATACGCCAACCCCTTATCATGTCGTGATTGTCGACAACGGATCCTCCGAGGAGACCTATGCGCAATTGGAAAAGTTGCCGACACTGTTTGAGAATGTGCGTCTGATCAAGGAGGACAAGCATTCCGGGTTCAGTTTTGCCGTGAACCGCGGTCTGTCGGAGGTTATGGATCGCAATGAGAAGATCCTCATTCTCAACAATGATACGCTGGCCACGCCCGACTGGCTTGATGAGTTACGCTACGTTCTCTTCAAGCATGCTGACGCAGGCATGGCGGTTCCGCGGCAAACCCTCCCAGCCAATAGTAAAGCCTCCAAGGTACATACACCGGGAGCAGTAAGCGCCATCGAATGCGACATTAATCTTTCCGCTCACCACAACAACATCATCGACTTGGAATTCGACCGGGACGATGGATTTGTCGAACTCACCTATGCCCCGTTGTTCTGTGGTCTCGTACGGCCGGAGACAATGAGAGCTGCCGGCGGGCTTGATAGCGGCAACGGTCCGCATTACCGCTCCGACTGGATCCTGTGCGACTTCATCCGACGACATTTGAACCAGCGGATTATCTACACACCCCACAGCAAGGTGTATCACCTTCAGGGCGTCGCAACACAGAAGAGAAAATCTTCAGATGAAGGATTTCTTGCTCGTCTTCCAAGCAAAAGTCGGCCGTCAGAACCCAAAAATACTGCCAGACAACAACAATTGAGCCAGGGATCGGATACCGCCAGCCTCAACCAGAACGTTCCGCAATCCCCTCATTCTGACTAGTACAATACACCTCTCTCGGGCAACGCGGCCTGACGGTACGTCAAGGGAATATTTTGCAACCAACATCATCATCTTCAACTTATACATACGCTTCCTATGAAGCATTGATTCAATTACAATTCCAAGTTACCCAATCCAACTCGTTATCCTTACGACTACACCTTGGCTCTCATATGCGAATCTTTGCCGGCGGAATGCAGCTTGGAGCAGCTCAGCAATGACAGAGTTACCCTCAGTGTCGATGCTTCCGGAGGCCTCGACGCTCCGCACGATTGTTCATCTGGTTCATGATCTGTCGTATATCGGCGGGATCTCGAGCCGCGTGCGCAACACCGTGCTCGCCGCCCAGGGCCGAGCCATCCGGCATGTCTGTCTGACCCGGCGCGACCCGAACCATTCCGTGCCGGGGGCGCTGCGTGCGGCGGACGACGAGGCCGGCGTGCTCGCCTTCCTGAGCACCTGTCATCCCACCGACACGGTGGTCATCACCCCGAACAACATCATCCGCGGCTTCTCGCCCGCCGTCCGGGCGCACCTTGATCGCCTGCCCATCCTCCACATGGCCTCGGGCCAGCTCTCCTTCATCCTGCAGGATTCCGAGGTTCTGGCGCATTCCAGCTACATCAACCGCTACAAGGTGTCGCGCATCCTGTGCCTGTCCGACATGGACATGCTGCTCCATCGCCAGATGGGCCTCCATGAACTGACCAAGGTCCGGCTGCCGGTCGCCACCCGCTCCGACAACGGTTACAATCCGGACAAGAACCGTTTCGTCACTTATGTCGGGCGCATCGATTTTCATGCCAAGGGCGCCGAGCGTCTGGTGCCGATCGCAAAGCTGATGAAGGCGCGCGGCCTGCCGCGGCTGCGCATCTTCACCACCGACGGACCCAACTCCCCCGACCTGCCGGCCTTCCTGACCCTGCTCGATGAGGCGGGGGTGAGCGACTGGGTCGAGATCACCTACAACGTCACCGACAAGCCCAAGCTCTATGAGGAAGCCTCGGTTCTGCTGCTGCCGTCGAAGAAGGAGTCGCTCGGCAACGTCATCCTGGAGGCGTTCTCGTTCGGCGTGCCGGTGATTGCGCCGAGCTATGCGCCCGGCCCGGCCGAGGTGATCCGGCCTGGCGTGGACGGCTTCCTGCTCGACGAGTACTCGGCCGAGGCGGTGGTGGAGCGGCTGGAGGGTCTGACGCCGGACACGCTGGTCCGGCTGTCGCAGGCGGCCTTTGCCCGCCACCAGGACTACTCGATGGAGCAGTACCTCACCTCGCTCGAAACCATCGCAACCGAGGTGGCACACAGCTTCCCAGGTAGAAATGAATTCAGACCCTACCCCGTCATCAAGTCGATAGAAATGCTGACAGCTCGGCTGGAACGGACTCAATTGCGGTTAAGTCTGATAAAAAGGACTCTGTCTTGGCGTATGACAGAGCCGCTCCGTCTCATTCGGGCGAAGCTCACATGGAAGTCTCAACCCTAGAAGAGTATCGCGATAGCGCGCACGAGATGATTGCCGCCACTTGTGAGAGCTGTTGGAGGCAGTCCTTGCACCAGGACATGAGCAGGATGCCGGTCAAGCTTCAGCGGGTGCGAATGGATATCCTATGAATAACGTCGTTTCTCCAAAGTGAACTTGAGATCAGGCATGCATCCCATTTTGACGGTTGGCGTCACGACTCACAATGAACGGGACAACATCGAGCACCTCCTCGATCGGCTTGCCGTGCTGGACGAGAAGCGCTTTCAAATCGTTTTGTTCGACGATGCCAGCACCGACGGCACTGCATCCCTGATTGAACAGCATCCCATATCGAGGAAGAGCCACTTCGAGGCTCACCTGGCAAAAGTCAATGTCGGTTCCCCATCCGCTGGTCGCCAGTTCATCGCCGACCAGGCACGAGCGCCTTATGTTATCTTTATCGATGGCGACGACCTCATCCGGCCGAAAGCTCTCACGGCAATGGCCAGCCGCCTGACGCCAGGGTTCGATATGATCGTCACGCCCTTCGAGATCGGGCGGAACAGAATGTTTCCAGAAGCGATTGATCCTGAGCGCCCGATTTCCAGTCACACGATTACACGTATCCTTTCCGGCATCGGAGGAAAAATCTATAACCGGGATGCGCTTCGTCTGCACCTGCAAGACAGCGTCAAAGGGCGCAGCGAGGACGTGCGTCTGAATATGCGGCTTCTCTTAGGCGGCTTTGATCGCGTCCAGTTGGTCGACACAGCCCCCTTTTATCTGATCGCGTCCGCTCGCAAGTCCACGCTTTCAAAGAACATTCTTCTTCCGGAAATCGCAGCCAGGGTGGAGAATTATCACACTCTCAAGGAGCGGTATGGAATCGACGATACCTATCTCAAGAATTTGCATCGCAATCTGCTCGCGGTCGTGAGCGATGATCCGTCCCAGACGGACAGCGAAAAATTGGCGCTGCGTAAGGCATTGAATGACATCATGCCGTTCAAGCTCCGCACGATTATTCATCTGGTTCATGATCTGTCGTATATCGGCGGGATCTCGAGCCGCGTGCGCAATACCGTGCTCGCCGCCCAGGGCCGAGCCATCCGGCACGTCTGCCTGACCCGGCGCGACCCGAACCATTCCGTGCCGGGGGCGCTGCGTGCGGCGGACGACGAGGCCGGCGTGCTCGCCTTCCTGAGCACCTGTCATCCCACCGACACGGTGGTCATCACCCCGAACAACATCATCCGCGGCTTCTCGCCCGCCGTCCGCGCCCACCTTGATCGCCTGCCCATCCTCCACATGGCCTCGGGCCAGCTCTCCTTCTTCCTGCAGGATTCCGAGGTTCTGGCGCATTCCAGCTACATCAACCGCTACAAGGTGTCGCGCATCCTGTGCCTGTCCGATATGGACATGCTGCTCCATCGCCAGATGGGCCTTCATGAGCTGACCAAGGTCCGGCTGCCGGTCGCCACCCGCTCCGACAACGGCTACAATCCGGACAAGAACCGTTTCGTCACTTATGTCGGGCGCATCGATTTTCATGCCAAGGGCGCCGAGCGTCTGGTGCCGATCGCAAAGCTGATGAAGGCGCGCGGCCTGCCGCGGCTGCGCATCTTCACCACCGACGGCCCCAACTCCCCCGACCTGCCGGCCTTCCTGGCACAGCTTTCCGCGGCCGGGGTGAGCGACTGGGTCGAGATCACCTACAACGTCACCGACAAACCCAAGCTCTATGAGGAAGCCTCGGTTCTGCTGCTGCCATCGAAGAAGGAGTCGCTCGGCAACGTCATCCTGGAGGCGTTCTCGTTCGGCGTGCCGGTGATTGCGCCGAGCTATGCGCCCGGCCCGGCCGAGGTGATCCGGCATGGCGTGGACGGCTTCCTGCTCGACGAGTACTCGGCCGAGGCGGTGGTGGAGCGGCTGGAGGGTCTGACGCCGGACACGCTTGTCCGGCTGTCGCAGGCGGCCTTTGCCCGCCACCAGGACTACTCGATGGAGCAGTACCTCACCTCGCTCGAAACCATCGCCGCCGATACCGCCCTCACCTTTTCAGGTAAAAACGAGGTCAGACCGTTTCCGCGTCTCAAGGCAGTCGAAACCTTAACCCGACAGCCTGTCTCCACCTTCCTCAGGAGGCGCTATCGCATAGAGGAAAGGATGCTTGTTGGGCGCATTTTTCTGGTCGAGAGAGTGCTCCCAAGGAAAGTGGCGAAAACTCTGCGCTGGCTGAAGCGAAAGCTATTCTGAGGACATTCTCGAATAGACGGCTGGACCGGGCTACTCCGGCTTCACAGGGATCCGATCCTGACGATGAAGGCTGATAAGCTGGGATGGTTGGACCCTGGTTTGCGAACCAGGGTTCCATTAGGTCCTTCGACATCGAACTTGCCCGGAGGGTGCGGCCTGCAGCTCAGGTCATTGATGCCAGGGGGTGGGCCACCCTCCCAGATTGGGAAATGAATGAAGCTGCAGCGCGTCAAATCCAGTTCTGCGTTGGATCGGCATGGCCATCCATCTCGGATCGCCCAAACGACATCACATTCCCACCCCGCCGCCAGTCATAGCAAATTGCCCCTTTAAGCATTCGTACACTCTTCGCATCAACCGGCGCCTCGGCCGGTCGAAGGGATCAAAGGGGTCAAAATGTCGCTCGGCTCCAGTCAAGCCTCCTGAGCACTTCAATCGACCCCTCTAATGGAACATTCCGGAGGCAGGTTCATATTGCGTCTATGGTTTGGGCAAGACCGAACTTTAGATCGACGCTCGCCGAAAATCCGATCCCCAAAGATGCTTTGATGGGGTCTCCAACTGACTCCCGAATTTCGCCCTTACGAGGCGTGGCAAAGTTGGGCTTGATGTCGACGCCGAGACATTCAGCAATCCTGCTGGCGAGATCGACGATTGTTGTGGGCCTGCCTGTACAAACATTGTACACGTTACCGTCGATAGAAGCGTTCCCCATACCAGCGATGAGGGCCTTTGCAACGTCACTAACATAAACAAAATCACGCGTCTGCGATCCATCACCGAAGATGGTTATAGGCTCACCCATCTTCAGACGCTTACAGAAGATGGAGATCACTCCTGAATATGGAGAGTTTGGGTCCTGCCGAGGTCCATAGACGTTGAAGAAGCGCAAGCCGCAGGTGGGGATACCATGAACTATGCCGGCCACGAGTGCGTGCTGTTCACAACCAAGTTTATCGGCACCATAGGCTGAGCGCGGCGCCTTGGTAGCATGCTCTTGGAGCGGAATGCTTGGATTGTTCCCATAAACGGCAGCAGACGAAGCATAGACCACTGGGATCGGCCGGGCGTCCTTACCTTGTCTTGCCGCATTGAAAACCGCTATGGCCCCGCTCAGGTTGGTCCGGTGAGTGCCGAGCCAATCCTGGTTTCCGAGTTCCACTGAGGCAACCGCCGCTAAGTGAAAGCATCCATCGACTCCGCGCATGGCGTCAGCAACGAGTGCTGCATCAGCAACGTCGCCTTCAATAATTTCCACTTCAGCCGGGCAGTTTGACCGTTTGCCAGTCGAGAGATTGTCAAGAACTTGGACAGAATGCCCATCCGCCAACAAAGCCTCCACGAGATGCGATCCGATGAACCCACAACCACCTGTGACAAGATAAGACGACATAAGAACCTTCAACAGTGCATTGATCGACTGATTTATAAACCGCTAGCACGAATTCGAAGTATTTCGTCTAGAAAGTCGTCGATCCAAATAGAATTTCCCTCGATTATCGGCGGACCGTAGCGACCAACGATTTGGCTGTCTCGGTATCAGTCATTGATGGAAAGATGCGACCGGAGGTCCGGCCCTAGGTGGCCCCCGATCAACTCTTTCGCTATCGCATTCGCTACCGCAAGCTCGCCGCCCAGGGCGCGCTGACCGCCTCCAGTGCTCAAGGGGAGGCAATTGCGGCTTCCGAGTATCGAACTCTGCAAAAGCAGATCCGCGAGTTGTAGAGGCTGCTCGGCAAGAAAACCTTGGAAGCCGAGATCCTTAAAGGAAGCGCTGAAGGTCGCCACAGGTCCAAAGAAGCCTCCGCCGCCGACGTGGCCCATAGCTTCCCGGGCAAAAATGAAATCAGACCGTTCCCGTGTCTGAAAGCGGTCGAAGTCCTAATCCAGCAACCTGTCTCTACCCTTCTTATGATGCACTATGGTGTGAGACAAAAGATACGCACCCTGAAGATATTCTTGGTCCAAAAGGCATTTCTCTAAAGCTTAGCAGTGATACGCCGACATGCAAGGAAAATAAAAACTAAGACATCATGGATCATAATTTAAGATTTAATTTGCCATTAACATCAAAATCTCTATGAGATCCATACGGTTCCGATCAGATACCTATCAAAAACAATTTGAACCCAGATAACCATAAACATAACCGCTCTGTCTTGGCCCACCAAGTTAACTGCGTCTTGCATCGGATGACGTTTGTATCTAATGAGCATCAGGAATGTGAGAAATACAATGACGCCTCGTATAGCAGTTAACGACCTGGTCCGGCACACTCAGGCAACTGAAACCGAAGTACGCTCTGCCATCGAGAGGGTAATACAAAGCGGCTGGTATGTACTTGGCCGTGAGAACGAGGACTTCGAGCGCGAGTTTGCAGCATACTGCGGGACTAAGGACTGCATCGGCGTTGCGAATGGTACGGACGCTATCGAGATCGGCTTGCGTGCTCTTGGTGTCACGAGCGGAAGCCGAGTTGCAACAGTTGCGAATGCTGGCTTTTACACGATGACGGCATTAAATGCCATTGGTGCTGAGCCAGTATTTGTCGAAGTCGAGCGCGAGTCTCGATTGATGGACATCTCGCGCCTCCGAGATATCGTCGCCCAGGAGAAATTGTCGGCAATCGTCGTGACACATTTGTTCGGACTTCTTCATGATATGGAGACGATTCTGCAGGTTGCTGACGCAGCGGGCGTTCCCGTCTTCGAGGATTGTGCTCAAGCTCATGGAGCAAGTCGTAACGGCCGGAAAGCTGGAGCTTTCGGCGCAGCAGCAAGCTTTAGCTTTTATCCAACTAAGAATTTGGGCGCTCTCGGAGACGGTGGCGCAATCACAACAAGCGACCCCCAAATTGCCGCTCAGATCCGGCGCCTTCGCCAGTACGGTTGGATATCCAAGTACCAAGCTGCCTCGCTTGGAGCTCGTAACAGTCGCCTTGACGAGATTCAGGCAGCGATCTTACGGGGCAAGCTGCCCGTACTCGACGCTTGGAACGAGCGCCGCCGTGCAATCGCCAACCGTTACTCGCGAGAGATTACCAATTCCCGGATCACCTGCCCTCCCGTGTACGGGCAGGAATTTGTAGGGCACCTCTACGTGGTGAACTGCGGTGAGCGAGAGGCGCTACGGGCATATCTCGCAGCTCAAGGGATCATGACCGACATTCATTACCCGATTCCAGATTATCGGCAGCTAGCACTGAAGGGGATGCACGAGTGGCAACCTTTGCCTGTGACGGATCGGCTTGCTGAAGAGATCCTTACACTGCCATGTTATCCAGAACTGCAGGACGATGAAGTGACACGCGTGATTGTCACGTTGAATGGATGGTAGAGCCATGTACTCTGTCATCATCCCTGTCTACCGCAATGCAGAATTCGTTCCTCACTTGATCTCCGAGTTTACTCGTATCAGTGAAGTTATTCGCAAGCGATACGATTTGGAAACAGAGTTTGTGTTTGTGGTGGATGCCAGCCCAGATAATAGCTATTCCCTGCTGGAAGAGGCTCTTCCAAAGGCTGCGTTTCGCTCACAGCTTGTTCTTCACTCGAGAAATTTCGGATCGTTCGCCGCAATTCGGACGGGAATGCACGCTGCGCATGGTGAATATTTTGCGGTGATAGCGGCAGATCTCCAAGAACCGCCCGAACTGCTAGTGGACTTTCTAGAAAAGCTTGTTCGGAACAATTTCGATATTGTTGTGGGTGTGCGCGAGGAACGCGACGATCCGGCGATGTCACGCCTATCAGCCAATATCTTCTGGGGATTCTATCGTCGATTTATCGTTCGTGAGATTCCTGCCGGAGGTGTTGATATCTTCGGTTGCAATCGACGTATTCGCGATGAACTGCTTGCGCTGGAAGAAGCAAACAGTTCCTTGATCGGATTAGTTTTTTGGTTGGGCTTCCGACGCAGTGAGGTTCTGTACAAGCGGAGGGCGCGCGCTTTTGGAAAGAGCGCCTGGACCCTTAGCAAGAAAATCAATTATCTCCTCGATAGCATATTTGCTTTCACGGATCTTCCAATCCGGCTACTAGCAGCAGCGGGAATCCTGGGAATTGCCGTAGCTGCGATTCTCACGCTTGGCGTGATCATCCTACGCATTCTGGGAGAGATTGAAGTTGCTGGTTACACAACGACAATCGTGGTCATTACCTTCTTCGGAGCCTTGAATACTCTTGGGCTTAGCCTTGTAGGCGCGTACTCTTGGAGGAGCTACGAAAACACAAAGCGACGTCCTCTTGCCTTGGTGCGCACAGCACGCGTCTTCGAAGGTTCCACAGAACCCTCCAACTCGCTCCCGCATGATGAGATAGACTATGAGTCAGCCTTTCGTTCATCCTAATGCCCTCTGCGAAAGCGACAATGTAGGGCCTGGAACCCGGATCTGGGCCTTTGCCCATGTTCTTCCACGAGCTCGAATTGGAGCTAACTGTAATGTCTGCGATGGTGTTTTCATCGAGAACGATGTCATCGTAGGTGACCGAGTTACTGTAAAGTGCGGCGTGCAGCTATGGGACGGTATTACGATTGAAGACGACGTCTTCATTGGTCCAAATGCCACGTTCACAAACGATCGCTTTCCACGAAGCAAGATTTACCCTGAAGCCTTTGCAAGAACGATCATTCGTCGCGGGGCCTCCATTGGAGCAAATGCGACGATTTTGCCGGGCCTCGAGGTCGGTACCGGTGCAATGGTGGGCGCAGGTGCGGTCGTAACACGCTCCGTTCCACCCAATGCAATCGTCGTTGGCAACCCTGCGCGCATTAAGGGTTATGTGACAGACCAGGAGAATCCAACCGGCGACTCGAATGCGGTTAGCGGATTCGGACGCGTTGATCTAGGAGTTGGCGCGTCTTTCATGCAGACTTTGAAGGTCGCCAAAGACCTACGAGGTGAACTATCTGTTGGGGAATTCGAGCGTGATGTTCCATTTGCTCCGAAGCGCTATTTCCTCGTGTTCAATGTTCCTAGCAGAGAGGTCCGCGGCGAACACGCCCATAAGATGTGCGATCAGTTTCTTATATGCGTCCGAGGATCGTGCGGTGTATTGCTTGATGATGGAATCAACCGTCGAGAAGTGACCTTGGACCGCCCAGGCGTCGGGATATATATGCCGGCGATGATCTGGGGGACGCAATACAGATACTCCGCAGATGCGGTTCTTCTTGTCTTTGCATCGCACTACTATGATCCAGATGACTATATTCGCTCATACGATGACTTTAAAGCCGCCGTTGGCCCAGGACTATCTGACCGTGCACGCTAGTCGTTTGCAGTTGCTGAAGTTCCTATTGGGCGGGATAGCGAACACCGCAGCCACCTACATGCTATTTGTGGGGCTCAGCTTTGCACTGCCCTCCTCTATCGCCTACACCATCGCCTATATAGCAGGCATAGGCCTCTCTTATTTGATCAACACATACTTTGTCTTCCGTGCACGGGCATCCCTGAGCACCGCCGTCCAATTTCCGGCCGTTTACCTCGTTCAGTATATTTTAGGGCTCATCGTGTTGGCGGCACTGACACACATAGGGCTTGATAGTCGCATTGCTATGCTCGCCGTGATCGCCCTGAACATTCCCGTGACGTATGTACTCACTCGGTTCGTTCTCCAAGGGACGAGGAAACAGACATCCGAGTTGTAAATATCCCGGTGTGGCGAACGGGTTACAGCCGATAGCGGTTCGCTGCGACCTCTCAGTGGCAGAGAGATCGGCTTCGCTGCAGATGAGCTAAGTTAGACATCTCAGTCGTGAAAGAAGCTCAGTAAGGACAGGCTATGCGTCATCTCAAGAGAGGCATCTCTCGGTTTGGGGGACTATCAACCCCAACGCCGGCCGTTCGCTGGGCTATTGTCGCTCTCCTGACACTTGCTGGCGCGAACATTCTCGCATTCTATCCGCACCTATTGGGTTGGATGACGTTCCCATTTGATTTTATTGGTGGGTACCACGCACAGGCGTTTGCTTGGTACGCGGATGGCAATTTTTTTCATCCTCCGAAATGGTTCTCCTGGGGAGATTTGGGCTTTCCCGCTTACTGGTCCCTGCAGTCAGGCGCGTTTTACATTCCATTGGCCCTGCTTGATCTTATCAACCAACCCTACACGATCCAAGCAGCAACGATCCTTCAGACTTTACACGTGCTTGCCGGCAGCGTCGGCATGTATGTACTCTTGCGAACGCTCGATTTTGATCAACCAATGGCGTTATTGGGCGCGCTTGCCTTTCACTTTTCATCCTCTTTCTACTCAAATGCTCAGCACGTCGATATCATTAGGGCAACGGCCTTTTTGCCATGGCTTATGTGGTGCCTTCACCCCAGCATCATACTTCGCTCCTGGGCTCAACCGATCATCGCGGCCCTGCTACTATTTCAGTTCCTTGTTGCAGCCTACCCTGGATCTATAGTTGCAAGCGCATACACACTCGCCCTCTTCCTAGGCGCCTCCTCCATTCCCTACATCACACGCGGCGATACGCTTCGCTTAATTATCATCTATGCAGTTGTTGGTCTCAGCGCGCTCGCTATGGCCATGTTGAAATGGCTTCCACCTTTTGTCGAAGGAGACTGGGTGTCAACGGACGGCGCACTGAGAATGCCTCTGACACCGTCACTGCTGATCACGCTGGTTCTTTCTCATAACAAGCCATTCCTGCCCAACGATCTGACGATGAGAAGCCTATGGCTTCCGGCCGGCTTCTTAATCGGATGCATATTCATCTCGCAGTTGTCGTATGTAACCAAGGTTTTTTTGATCTTGATTGCCGCGGCCCTTCTCGCAGCAATGAGCCCGGCGCTATTTGGGCAATCTCTCCCTCTTCCAGGATTCAGCGTCAGTCGTTTCTCACTCTCTGACTGGCGCCCGACGCTACACATAGGCCTGATAGTGCTAGCCTGCGAGGGGTGGCGTAGCGTCACAAATGAACTGGATAGTAAATTTGTCTCGCATCGCACGCTTCATGCAATGATGGGCTTTGCCCTCCTAACCTGGCTTGCGATCCAGCTAGGCTATAGCCTGGTAGATCTCGTCCTTCCGGCGATCACAATCATCATTGTTGCCACACTTTTGTCAGGGGCGATGGTGGCAAGCCGTTTTAGACCCTCAAACATCAACACAATCTCCTTCGTCCTCATTGCTGGCCTCGGACTCGTCGTCGTTGGCGAGGGATATATTTTCCATAACCGAGAAGGAAGAAGTTGGAGGTTGGAATGGGGAGCAAAGATCGAGCGGCAGATGTTCGATTTCCGCTTGAGCAGCACAAAAGTGGCTGACCGAAAAGCTCTTTCGACTACGCGCCGCCCTACACGCTTCGTCATCGGAGAGACCCATGATGTTGTGGCGACACATCAGAATTCGGTCGCCTACAACAAGTGTTTCTACGCCCCTCTTTTTTGCGTTTTAGGATACAATAATCTACGTCTCTCGCAGCCTCATCTGAGTTACAGGCAGGCAATTGCCGACCCAGTTGCCGGCCCCAAACTTCTGGGCTTTGTTCGACAAGCGCAGAAGCTTTTCGTCCTGCCTGCCAACACACCGTTTGATGTAGCGATGATTGGGGCTCCGTCAGATGCTGGGGAAATCGAGAGCAGTGTGCCTGGTATCAGCGGCAGCATTATTGGGTACGGAGGGAGTTGGGCGCGTTACAAGCTGTCGTCCATTGTTGCCGTCCGCGTGGTAGAGAACGAGATATGGACCCGTGGTTGGTCGTTGCGGCTCTGCCAGAACGGCCAGTGTCTTGCACCTCAAAGTACCGAGCATACGCCAGAATATTTGCGCACTTGGATTGTTCCGCCCGGTAACTGGGACATTGAGGTCTTTTTTGAGGTTCGCAGTGAGCGATACGCTTGGATGCTCTTCTACGCGGGGGTATCTCTTCTATTGGCGGCTGGGCTCTTAGGCTACCTACTGAGTAGGCGCTTGGCCGGTTCTTAGCGCAACATGAAGGTTCTGATTAAGCCACAACACCACTGCCGCTGCGCCCGAGAAACTGTTAACATGGGAGCCCGTCTCCTCAGCCAGATGGTCAGCCAGCCGGGCGGCAGTCCAAAGGCTCGCATCAGCGAGGCTAGCGAGTCATAAAATGTCCTTTTCGATGTGAGGGTTAGGAGGCCTCAGAGGTTTGTCGGACGAGCGAAAGCACCCTCTCGAAGGTCTCGATGGTCTTGGGATGTCCGAAGTTGTAGTAAAGACACAAAAGCGTAAGGTCCGACAGGAGCGGCACCTAAATTCGTTGCAGCTGGATCATTTTCGGCTATGGCTTGCACTATCAGGAACATCAACCCAAGTATTCTTCTCATGCAGCGCCCTGTTCAGCCTCTAGGGTTGGAAGTAGTTTCCGCGTCCACAAGCGATAGAATTTACCTACCCCAGATTGACGGCCTCAGGTTCTTCGCCTTTTTCCTAGTGCTTATTCATCACTACCATACACCAGCCGGCTATTTTTCGGAGGTGCTTTGGATCGGCAGCGCGATCGGCACCGTGAACCGCTATGGCTGGGTAGGGGTAGATCTGTTTCTCGTTCTTTCGAGCTTCCTCATTTTCACGCTGCTACGGGAAGAAGGTGCACGCTATGGCGCGATTTCTCTGAGAGGATTTTATGTTAGGCGCGCTCTCAGGATCTGGCCTCTCTACTTCTTCTATTTGTTTTTGGCGCTGGTCCTGATCCCGTCACTCTACCCATTCAACGATACGGCTCTGGCACTGAAACAGCACCTTCTGCCCTTCGCTACGTTCACAGGCAATATTTCGTATGTCGTGTTTCCGGGTACACTCTCGCCACTGTTTTCACACCTGTGGACGATATCCTTGGAGGAACAATTCTACCTTGTCGCACCAATACTGATCTTCTTTTCCGCAGCCTTCATCCACCGAGCGCTTGTCCTTGCTGCAGTTGCCATCGCGGTATCTGTTACATTCAGGATGTATGCCACCGCAAACGAGCTGCCGTCGGCTTTCAGCTGGGTTTCATTTCTCTGCCGTCTTGATCCCTTCGTAGTCGGGGCGATCTGTGCGCTTTTAGTGCGGCGTAAACCTACGTGGCTGGTAGCCACTCCTGCATGGCTGCTCCTTATGATCGGCGCCCTAGTACTCTGGAGTACATTCAGCTTGATCACTCCCGCCGTTTTCCGCGGCTCCGTTCGGTTTACCTTGGTTGCCATCTCTGCTGGCTGCTTCACCTTAGCAGCTCTCGCACGAGGTAGCTTCAAGCAATTCTTGGCATTGAAGCCGTTAAGGGAATTGGGCAAGATCTCTTTCGGTCTCTACGTCTATCATCCTGCCTGTATATGGGCTGTGAGCTTCTTCATGCCGTCGATATTCCAGAATCCAACACCTTCGGCATGGCTCATAGGATTTGCAGCTGTGTTCGCGGCAACCACGACTTTGGCGTTAGCGTCTTATTATCTTCTAGAACGTCCATTTCTGCGCCTTAAGGCGAGGTTTGAGCGTGTGAAGTCACGCGCTGCCTAATGTATCATTCATGGATGCGGATCAATAAAGAGGCTCAGAAGCGAGAGCCGACTTGATCGCTTAGAGCCTGGTGAGCAATTATATTACTCGCTTCAAGTGTTTGAATCAGAAGAGATTTCACTGGAACCGGTGAGGCGGATGCGGGCTGTTTGACGGTTGAGGAGCTCCGCTTTGAACACTTGTCTCTATGCCAGCGATCTCAATGATGCCGAATGCGCGCCGCTCGCGCCCCCGATCCCCGCAGCCATCCGGCTGGACGGCGACAGATTCATTCCTTACGCCGCATCATGGATGCAGTCTTTTATTTGCTGCGTACCGGGGCGCAATGGTGGATGCTGCCACACGAGTATCCACCGCGCTGCGCCGTCTTCTATCACTATGCCCAGTGGCGCAAGAGCGGCACCTGGGAGCAAGTCGCGCGTGTAGCGCGAGAGCTACCGTCGCACGATCGGCCACGCGCCGCAGCCGACAGCCGCGATCATCGACAGCCAGTCGGTCAAGACCTCTGATACCAAGTCCCTGAAGGGTTGACTCGTTCGTGATTTCTCGGACTGGGGCGGGTGTGATTCAGTTTAGCGAACCAGAGAGGTTCGCCATGCCAATCCCACTCCGCTCTGATTTCGATGCGCCCC